>JBATYG010000149.1:0-7010 GCA_049673945.1 Occallatibacter sp. | reverse complement strand
GGCTTGGCCGCAGCAGGAGTCTCAGCAACTTCGCCGTTGGTCTCTTCGGCATCGGGCTCCGGCGCAGACTGCGCCAACTTCGCGCGCTGCTCCTTGATGAGTGCCTTACGGCTGAGCTTGATCCGGTTCCCTTCGAGAGCAAGAACCTTCACCATGACCTGATCGCCCTCGCGAAGTTCGTCCTTCACTTCCTTCACGCGGTGCTCAGCAATCTCAGAGATATGCAGCAGGCCGTCGGTGCCGGGGAAGATCTCGACGAACGCGCCGAACTCGGCGAGCCGTACGACCTTGCCGAGGTATGTCTTGCCTACTTCGGGAACGGCAGTGATGTCGTTGATGATGGCGAGCGCCTTCTTGAGGCCCTCGGCATCGCTGGAGGCAACGCTGACGCGGCCCGAGTCGTCCACATCGATCTTCGCGCCGGTCTGCTCGATGATGCCGCGAATCGTCGCGCCACCCTTGCCGATGAGATCGCGAATCTTGTCTGTGGGAATCTGGACCGTTTCAATGCGGGGCGCGTACTTCGAACGCTCCTGGTTAGGACCGGCGAGCGCAGCGTCCATCTTGTCGAGCAGAAAGATGCGTCCGCGCCGTGCCTGCTCCATGGCCTGTTCAAGAATCTCGCGCGTGAGGCCGCTGATCTTAATGTCCATCTGCAGAGCCGTGATGCCCTTGCGGGTTCCGGCCACCTTGAAGTCCATGTCGCCGAAGTGATCTTCCGCGCCGGCGATATCGCTGAGAATCGCGTAGTCGTCGCCTTCCTTCACCAGGCCCATCGCAACACCAGCCACGGCACCTTTCAGCGCGATGCCCGCGTCGAAGAGGGCAAGGCTGGCGCCGCAAACCGAAGCCATCGAGGAGGAGCCATTCGATTCAAGAATGTCGGAAACGATGCGGATCGAATACGGAGATTCGTCGGCACTGGGCAGAACGGCCGAAATGGCGCGCTCGGCAAGTGCTCCGTGGCCCACTTCACGACGTCCCACGCCGGTCATACGTCCTGTTTCGCCAACGCTAAAGGGCGGAAAGTTATAGTGAAGCATGAAGCCCTTCCGCTGTTCTCCCTCATAGCTCTCAAGGCGCTGGCTGTCGTCTGCCGTGCCCAGGGTTACCGTTACAAGGGCCTGCGTCTCGCCGCGGGTAAAGAGCGCCGAGCCGTGCGTACGGGGCAGAACGCGGGTTTCGATGCTGATCGCGCGGATCTCATCGAATGCGCGACGGTCCGGACGGATCTTGTCCTTCGTCACCTGCTCGCGGAAGAGACGCTCGCGCAGAAGCTCATAGTAAGTGCTCAGCTTCTTCTTCGCGCTGGGGTCATCCTGGGGGAGCTCGGCGGCAAGCTCGTCCTTGATCTTCTTCACCAGCGCGTAGCTCTCGGTCTTGGCATGTGCCTTGGTGTCGAGCGCATCCTTGAGGCGGTCGCCAACCTTGGCATTGAGGGCGGTGTAGTAGCTCTCGTCAGACTCCGGCGCGGCGAAGGCCCGCTTCGCCTTTCCGGCTTTGGCGACGAGCTCATCGATCGCGCGAACGATCTTCTTGATCTCGCCGTGGGCAAATTCGATCGCGGCAAGAATAACTTCTTCGCTCTCTTCCTTTGCACCGGCTTCGATCATCACGATGCCGTCCTTGTGGCCCACCACCATGATGTTGACCGTGGTCGCGGCGCGCTCGGCATAGGTGGGGTTGATCACAAACTCACCGCCCACACGGCCCACGCGCACAGCGCCTACCGTGGCGCCAAACGGAATATCGGACAGGGCCACAGCAGCCGCCGCGGCGTTGATTGCGACCACATCCGGATCGTTCTCTTTGTCCGCCGAGAAGACCAGGGCAATCACCTGCGTTTCGTTGCGGAATCCATCGGGGAAGAGCGGCCGGATCGGCCGGTCGATCTGCCGTGCGGTGAGAATTTCCTTTTCGCTCGGGCGGCCTTCGCGCTTGATGAAACCGCCGGGGATGCGTCCGCCGGCATAGGTGTACTCGCGATAATCCACCGTAAGGGGAAAGAAATCGATACCTTCCCGCTGATCGGGCGAGGCGACCGCCGTGGCAAGCACCACGGTTTCGCCCGTCGTGACCAGCGCTGCACCGGAGGCTTGCTTGGCAATGCGCCCGGTCTCAAAAACCAGCCGCTTTCCGCCGGCAAGCTCGACTGCTACTTCATGCTTCGTAGACATAGAGTCCTCGTTTCGTTTTGTTCGCTAGGGAAACTTGTGGGGGGAAAAGCGCCGGAAGGATGGGTGGGCAGCATGGCCGGCTCAACGCAAAGAGAGAGCGGCGGCGAGAGATATCTCGCCGGTCTCAGTGCATTGTTTTGCGCACGGGAGAGGCACAACAGATGGTTGTGCCTTTGCCCGGGCGGTATAGGTCGCTCGCCAGGTACACTCCGGCCCCAGGTCCAGGGTAGAACAGGGGCCTTGACCAGTAGTCGGTCTGGGCGCTTCCAGTTCAAGGTTGCTTTCTGAATTACTTCCGGATACCGAGCTTGCTGATCACGTCACGATAACGGTCAGAATCGTGCGTTTTGAGATAGTCCAGCAGGCGGCGGCGCTTGCTCACGAGCATCAACAGCCCACGACGGGAAGCGTGATCCTTCTTGTGGGTCTTGAAGTGCTCAGTCAGTTCGCCAATCCGCTCACTCAGAATCGCGATCTGGACTTCGGGCGAGCCGGTGTCCGTATCGTGGGTGCGGAAGCGTTGAATCAGATCAGTTTTCTTTTGAGTCGCCAGCACGGCGTGTGTTACTCCTCTTACGTTCTCAGTCCACTCTCAAGTGTCTATATCCGAGATTATCATGAATATAGCTTCTGCGCTATTTGCGGGCTTTCGCTTGGCCGGCGTCAAATCCGTGGATTCCCGGGCTTTGCCCCTCACTGATCGGCCTGCAGCCAATAGTTCGCGCGGGCCACGATGCGCGCCCCGTAATCCTGCGAAGTGCGCACTCGGATCGTGTGCAGGCCCGGAGTGGGATCAGACGGGCTGAATGTAATGAGATAGCGGTTTCGCATATGGCGCGCGGCATCCACCACCCGCTGCTCAAACCGCTTGTCACCGGTAAACGTAGCGTATTCGCCGCCGCTCTCCACGGCGACCTCTTTGGCAATATTCTTTTTGAAGGCCTTGATCGCCATCACCAGCGCAGAAACCATGTTCAGCGTCCGATCGTCTCCCGAGTCGGCAAGATCGTGCAGCAGCTCGGCACGCGACGGCGAGAAGGAGACGCTCAGCACAAGGACATCCGACCGCCCAATCTTCCGGATAAGATCGACTGGCTTAGTGTGCTTGCTGCCATGGTCGCGTTCCTCGCTGATCAGCAGAAGCACGCGGCGGTATTCCTTCGGCTGCAGATTAAGCAGATCAGCCGCCGAGTTGACCGTATCGAGAATCGCCGCCCCTCCATCACCCGGCTGGAGACTCTGGAGCGCGCTGGAGAGGTTTTCGCCGGAGTGAGTGTAATCGACCAGAAGATGGGGCTGAGAATCGAAACCGATCAGAGCCCCTTGGCTGCGCGGGTCGGCAAGAAACAAGTCCAGCAGGGGCCCAAGCTTTGCGAGCTTGCCAAACTCCAGAACGCTCGCGCCGCCCTGCTCAACAGCAATCACCAGGGCGACAGGTGCTGTGTCCAGATCCTCTTGCACGCGAATCTTCTGCGCAACGCCGTTGTCTTCAAGCACAAAGTCCGACGGCTTCAGCCCATAGAGAATGCTTCCATCCTTCTTCTCGACCAGCGTCGGAACCAGAACCTCATTGGTTGTCACGCGAAGGTTAGGCCCATTCGCGGCGCCGGGTACAGGTTTTGGCGGCTCGGCCGGCGGCAGTTGCTGGGCGTGCAGATGTGGATTGGACACCATCAGCAACGCGCAGGCGAGCAGGCATTTTTTCATATTTGCGATGCCCGGCCCGAAGCCCGAACCGATACTCTCAGCCACGCCGGCGCGCCTCACGCTGCACCCGTCCGGTCCACACCAGGAAGCTCAAGAGCTCCCACTTCTCGGTCCAGAAGAAGCCCAGCACATCGCCAGCCTTCAGCGTCTCGGCAGGCTTGCCGGAGTAGGTTTCAACGCGCCAGCGCAGAAACTCGCTGCGCCAGGGCGCCAGCCGATGGCCGCGTGTTGCATTCCAGAGGAACCGAAGGGGAGCAAACAAGCGTGTTTCCTTTTCCCAAGTATAGACGGCTCTCGATTCCCTTTCGTACCGTGGCCGCGCCGACCTTTATGACAGCTTCTCGAAGAGGCTGCCCGATCCCAGTTGTGAAATCACTGCTTCGAGCGCCGTTTGCTGCGTTTTTGAGAGCGAGAGTTGTGTCGAAATGTCGCCGAGATCGGCCTGCATCAAACTCGTCTGTGCCGTAGTCAGTTGTGTCTTCTCGCTCGAAACAGCATCGGATGCCGCCGTCAACCGCGTCAGCGAGTTGTCCAGTGTAACGCGCTGCTGCGAGACATAATTCAAAGCTGTGTTCAGGGATTGGAGATCGGTAACCGTCGAAGCGCTCGCCGTTCCGCTTGCAAAGTCGGCGATCAGGTTGTTCAAGGCTGTGAAGACGCCGTTTGATCCGCTGCCCATGAAGATCTGGTCGCCGGGAAGATTCAGCTGGATCGCCTGCCCGTTCGGCGTTTCGAGCAAGTTCACATCACTGTCGCCGCTATAGGTTGTCATCGCGGGCGAAGTGGAGGTCGAAGTCGTGAACGGAACCGTCGATGTCTGGCTGCCCGCAAAGATGTATTGATCCTGATAGCTGGAGTTTCCCAGCGACACGATCTCGTCGCGAACCCCGCTCAGCTGGTTCGAGATGGACTCAATCTGGCTCGCATTGAGCGTGCCATTGGCGCTGGTTGCCAGCGAGACGGCCTGCGTCAACTGCGTCACCACGCTGCCCAGCGCCGAATCCGCCACCTGCAACCTGCCCTGCACCAGACTGGAGGACTGAGTGAACGAATCGTCGCGCTGAATCTGATTGAGAAGCAGGACGTTCTGCCCGGCCGCAACCGGATCCTGCCCGAGCGACGTTACGCGCACGCCGCTTGAGAGCTCGCTCGTGAGCTGCTGCTCCGTAGACTGCGACTGATCGAGCGCACCAACCAGGTTTGAAACATAAAGAGGATCAACTCGCATCGTTTTTCGCGACTCCGCCGCTTTCGGATCAGGAAACAGGTGTCTGCACACCAAGGTTGAGGGCTGAGGCCATGATCGAATTCAGGATTCCAAAGACTTCCGAGGCCGCCTGATAGCTGCGCTCAAGCTGCTGCATCGAAGCTGCTTCGTCGTTCAGGTTGACGCTCGAGAGCGCATCCCGCTGCGACTGCAACTGCGTGACCGAAGCTTCCTGCGCGGTATTCTCCGTCTGCACCTGGCTCACGGTCGATCCCATCGCGCTCACAAACTGAGCAAAGAAATCTGTCGCCGTCTTTCCGCTCACGATTGTCTGCGTGGCAAGGCCGGCGAGAGCCACGGCGTTCGAGTCATCGCCGGTCCCCGCTCCTGATGCGGCGGCGGCAATGTGATCGGGATCGGTCATGACCACGCTCATCGCCAGCGCGCTGCCGGCGACTGCCGTCGGTGCGTTGAAGATGTTGCCCGCTCCCCCGTTGTCTCCCGCCATGTCGGTGCCGGCGTTGTTCTGCGTATTTACCGCGGTCGAAATACTGTAGGCAAGCTGATCCAATGCGGAGAGAGCGCTCGGGATATCCTGATCGCGCGCAGTTAGGTAACCGCCGAGCTGGCCGCCGCAGCTTGCAAGGTCGGTGGTCACATCGCTTCCGTTCAGGAAGAAATGTGTCACGCCCCCAGAGCTGCCGGTCGTCATCGCAAAACTTGCGGCTCCTGAGACGAGGAGGTGCCCCGATGCCGTCGTCACTGAGAGGCCGTCATTTTCAGTAGTGACCTGGTTGATGCCGATCAGCTTCGAAAGCGCGGAGAGATCCTGCTGGCGCTGATCCTCAAGCGTCCCAGCATCGCCGTCGGCTGAGACAGACTGTATCTGCTGGTTCAGCTTCGCAATCGCGCCCGTAAGCGCATTCACTTGCGTCGCAACGCCGGCTGCCTCCTGGTCGAGCGAGGCCCGCTGTGATTTGAGGCTTGCCGCGGCGCTCGAAAGATCGCCGGCGAGGGTAGATGCCGTTGACAGCACCTGCTGGCGCAGCGCGCTGTCGGTCGGATCGCTCTCGAGCGAGGGGAAAGAGTCGAAAAAACTGGTAATGTCGCTGCCAATGTCGCCCGCCGCTGAACTGGGAGATCCGCTGTCCGGCGTGAAAATCGTCTGGATCGCATCGAGTGCGGTGAGGCGAGAGCCGGAAGAGGAGGCAAGCTGCTGCTGTTGCATCAGGCGCTCTTCGAGAACGCGATCGCGCACCGATGTCGCCCCCGTCTGCTCAACGCCTGCGCCGTATTCGACGCCATTGATTTCGATCGGCGTGTTCTCTTCGAAGTTCGGGGTTTCGCGCGTGTACCCAGTGGTGTTGGCGTTGGCCACGTTGTTGGCCACGATGTTCAGCGCCGACTGATCTGCATCGAGTGCGCCCGCAATGAGATTGAAAGCGGAGCTAATTGTTCCCATAGAATCTCTCCGTCGTCTGGCAGTGACCGCCCTGGGGACCATATCCTGCCGATCCGCGCGCAAGCGCGTCCGCGTGCCTCATTACATGCAGATTCGCTCGTGTCACGGCCAGGACGCTCGCAAGCCGGTCGATCTCACTCTGCAACTCTTTCCCCTGCACGCGCATGGTTTCCCGCTCTGTCCCAGCACGCAACTGGCCTTGGCCGGCGCCGTGAGCCAGAGCCCCGAGGGATGCGGCGAGGCTTTCCAGGCGTTCTGCATCGAGCACAGCCAGAGCCTGCGCGGCTTGCCTGACCAGACAGACCATTGAGAGCATGCCCTCGGTGGCCAGGTTTGCTTGTGCTTCTTCCCGTTGATTACCGGCCTGCCGCATCCAGTGTTTCCTCTCCGTCAATTCCTGTACCGGCTATCACTCGCCCGAGGGCTTCGCGACGAGCATCGAATCGATGACTTTCGA
>JBATYG010000148.1:0-2768 GCA_049673945.1 Occallatibacter sp. | reverse complement strand
TGTTGGCCATGTTGCCGCCGCTGACGAAGAGGCCGGCGCATTGCGTGGGGTAGTTGACCAGCTCGGCGATCCAGCGAATCGTCTGCGCCTCAATCTCGCTGGCCATTGGTGAAAGCAGCCAGGCGCCCACATTCGGATTGACCGCGGAGGCGAGCAGGTCGCCCAGCATGCCGATGGGCGCGGGCGAGGAAGTGACGTATCCCCAGAAGCGGGGATGTGCATTGAAGAGGGAATGATCGAAGAGCAGTTCGGCGGCGCGATCCAGGAGCTGCGCAGGATCTGTGCCGCTCTCGGGAAGGGTCCGCTGGGCCTGAAGCAGATCACGCACGGCTGCGGGCGACTCGGCGGGAGTGACCGGGCGTTCCGGAATGGAGTCAAGAAAGTCAGCGATGCGCTCGACGAGCTGGGTTCCGAGTGTGCGGAACTCCGCGGAGCTCATGGCAAGGGGAGAGAGACGCTGTGCGGGAGCCGCTTTGTTCTGCATCGGGACCTCGCGGGAGATTCTATTGGAGAATAGGGGCCCGGTTGCTGGAGACCAGACGCCGAAAATCAGCAGCGCACGATCTTCGGTGACTCAAGGCCCTTGGTGGCGTTACGCGTGTCGACCACAAGCTGTGCCTGATCGACGATGGATGAGTAGTCGTAGCTCGAATGGTCAGTGACGATGATGACCGCGTCATATTGACCGAGATTATCGAGAGGCGTGTTGGTCATGTTGAGGGCATAGTGGCGGCCATGACCGACAGTGGGGAAATAGGGATCGTTGTAGGAGACGATGGCACCTTTCTCCCGCAGGAGCTCGATGATGGTGAGAGACGGCGATTCGCGAAGGTCATCGATGTCGCGCTTGTAGGCGAGGCCGAGCACCAGGATCTTTGAGCCGTTGATCGATTTGCGATGCGCATTGAGTCCTGCCGCAAGCTGATCGATGACGAAGTAGGGCATGTTGATGTTGACTTCGCCGGCGAGCTCAATGAAGCGGGTGCGAAAGTCGAATTGCCTGGCCTTCCAGGAAAGGTAAAAGGGGTCGATGGGTATGCAATGGCCGCCAAGACCGGGGCCGGGATAGAAGGCCTGGAAGCCGAAGGGTTTCGTCTTTGCCGCGTCAATCACTTCGTGAATGTCGATGCCCATGCGCATGCAGAGTTGCTTGAGCTCGTTGACGAGGGCAATGTTGACGCAGCGATAGATGTTCTCGAGCAACTTGGTCATCTCAGCCACCGACGGGCCGCTGACGGGAACGACGCGGCGGAAGATGGCGCCGTAGAGGGATGCCGCGAGTTCGGCTGCTACCGGGCCGCAGCCCCCTACGACCTTGGGAATATCAGCGCGCGCAACGGTTTCGTTGCCGGGGTCTTCGCGCTCGGGTGAGAAGGCGACGTGAAGGCCTGGCGTTTCTGCATCCCGCGCGACCTTGAGACCCTGCGGGCTGCCATTCTCGAGTAGAGGAACAACGAGCTCTTCCGTCGTGCCAGGGTAGGTGGTGCTTTCAAGGATGATGAGCTGGCCAGGGTGAGTATGAGGCGCGATGGCTTCGATGGTGCCGGTGACGTAGCTCAGGTCGGGCTCATGGTACCGGTTGAGCGGCGTGGGAACGCAGATGATGATCGCGTCCATCTGCCCAATTTCTGAGTAGTCGGAGGTAGCATGGAAACCGGCCTTCTGTGCCTGCTCAATCATCGCCGGAAGGATGCGCACGATGTAGGAGTCACCCGCGTTGAGCTTTTCAACCTTGTCTGTGGCGATGTCGAAGCCAGTGACACGAAAGTACTCGCCGCTGAAGAGCAGCGCGAGTGGCAGACCGACGTAGCCCATGCCAACGATGCCAACGCGTGCCTGGCGGGACTCGATGCGGTGCTTGAGTTCGGCAACACTTCCGGCAATTGCAGTAGCCATATCCTGAATTTTATGCCATCTGAGGTCCGCGAATCCGGGCGCCACCAGTAAAGGACGAGGTGATGAGCGTCTAGTATTCTGTCGATTGCTGTGAATCGTGTTCTGGATCAGCAGGGTCAGGAGAAGGCTTTGGCGAAATATCTCGTAACCGGTGCGGCGGGCTTTATTGGGCGGTCAATTGCGGCCGCGCTGCTCAAACGCGGCGAAAGCGTGCGCGGGGCAGACAACTTCATCACAGGGAAGCGCGCCAATCTGGCCGGTCTCGAAGCGATGGACTTCATGGAGGCCGACCTTGCGGAGCCGGAGGCCTGCGCGCGGATCTGCGACGGGGTGGAGGTCATCTTCCACGAGGCAGCGCTGGCCAGCGTGCCGCGGTCTGTGGCGGACCCGATCAACACGAACCGCCATTGCGTGACGGCGACCCTGAACCTGCTGGTGGCCGCGCGCGAGGCCGGCGTGCGCCGCGTCATCTACGCGGGCTCATCGTCTGCGTACGGCGACACGCCGACACTGCCGAAGCACGAGGAGATGTTGCCGAACCCCATTTCGCCCTACGCGGTAGCAAAGCTGGCGGGCGAGCAATATATGCGGGCGTTTGCGCGCGTCTACGGGCTGGAGACGGTGGTGTTGCGCTATTTCAACGTCTTCGGTCCTCACCAGGACCCGACGTCGCATTATTCAGGCGTGCTGGCAGTTTTCTGCCGCAAGATGCTTGCCGGCGAACAGCCTACGATTTATGGCGACGGGGAGCAGAGCCGCGATTTTACTTACATCGACAATGTGGTGCACGCAAACCTGCTTGCCGCAGAGGCACCCGCAGAGAAAGTGAAGGGCTGCATGATGAATGCGGCGACGGGCAGCCGGATCACGCT
>JBATYG010000147.1:0-8291 GCA_049673945.1 Occallatibacter sp. | reverse complement strand
GAGCAGCTCGCTGAGGCGCTGGCCGCGGTTGAGCTGCTTCTGAGTAAGCGGATCGAGGTCGGAGCCAAACTGCGCGAAGGCGGCGAGTTCGCGGTACTGCGCGAGATCGAGCTTGAGCGTTGAACCGACCTGCCTGACGGCCTTGATCGCAGCCGAGAAACCGACGCGCGAAACCGAGAGCCCGACGTTGACAGCGGGACGCTGACCGGAGTTAAAGAGGTCGGTCTCGAGGAAGATCTGGCCGTCGGTGATGGAAATGACGTTGGTAGGAATGTAGGCCGAGACGTCGCCGGCCTGGGTCTCGATGATCGGCAGAGCCGTAAGCGAGCCGCCTCCCCTCTTATCGCTGAGCTTGGCGGAGCGCTCGAGCAGGCGAGAGTGGAGATAGAAGACGTCGCCCGGATAAGCTTCGCGGCCCGGGGGGCGGCGCAGAAGGAGCGAGATTTCGCGGTAGGCCATGGCGTGCTTGGAGAGATCGTCGTAGATCACCAGCGCGTGGCGGCCGCTGTCGCGGAAGTACTCACCGATGGCCGTAGCGGCGTAGGGCGCGAGGTAAAGCATCGGGGCGGGCTCAGAGGCCGAAGCGGCGACGATGATCGTGTGGCCCATGGCGCCGGCTTCAGTGAGCGTCTGCACGACCTGCGCGATCGACGAGCGTTTCTGGCCGATGGCGCAATAGATGCAGATGAGGTCATTTTTGGCGTTGTTGATGATGGTGTCGAGCGCAACTGCGGTCTTGCCGGTCTGGCGGTCCCCGATGATGAGCTCGCGCTGGCCGCGGCCGATGGGGATCATGGCGTCGATGGCCTTGAGTCCCGTGGCCATGGGCTCGCGCACGGGCTGGCGGTCAATGATTCCGGGGGCGAGACGCTCGACCGCGAACTGCGCTGTTGAGGCTATCGGCCCCTTATCGTCAATGGGCGCGCCGAGGGCGTCAACCACGCGGCCGATGAGGGCGTCGCCGACGGGCACGCTGAGAATCTTGCCGGTGCGCTTGACTTCGTCGCCTTCGCGGAGCTCGGTAAAGTCGCCGAGGATGACGGCGCCGACCTGATCCTCTTCAAGCGAGAGCGCCAGGCCCGCGATGCCGTGGGGGAAGCTGAGCAGCTCGCCGGCCATGACTTTGTCGAGGCCGTGGAGGCGGGCGATGCCGTCGCCGAGGGAGGTGATGGTGCCGACTTCGTCGACCTGAACCTTGGAGTCGTAGTTCGCGATCTGCTCGCGCAAAAGCTGCGTGATCTCGTCTGCCTTGATTTGAGCCATCTCTGTTCCTTACGCTGGCCTGCTCCGATAGGGCGGATGTGATTCCCGTTCTATCAGGGCCGACCGCAAAAATCTGTTAACTCTCGACAACGAAAACCGCCGGATTATCCGGCGATCAGCACTTCTTTGAGACGCTGCAGCCTTCCGCGGACCGAACCGTCGTAGACGGTGGAACCGATGCGCACGATTGCTCCGCCGATGATCGACCGATCGAGCTTGAAATCAGCCTCGACGCGCGAGCCGGCCATTTTGCCTACACCGGCGAGGAGTGCGTCGCGCTCATCGGCGCTCAGCTCACGGGCCGTAACAATCTCCGCCTGGCGGATGCCGAGACGCTCCTGCAATTCTGCGCGATACGCCGCTGCGACGTCATGCACCTGTGCGATGCGGTCATTGTTGATGAGCACGGCGAGCAGGTTACGCAACTGCTTCTGCATTCCCAGCTTTGTGTTGAGCTTGTCGAGAAAGGAAACTTTCTGGAGAGCCGGAACCGCGGGATTCTCAAAGAACGTCCGCAACTCGGGACTGCCGTCCCAGGTAGCTTCGAAGTCGGCCAGCTGCCTGTCGATTGCGGCGGTGTCGAGATGCTCGTCGGTCACCACATCGAGGAAGGCGCGCGCATACCGTGAAACGAAGGCAGCCATTTAGTTTTTTCCTCCCCGGGAGGCATCGCTCACAAACTCGGCGATGAGTGCGCGATCAATCTCAGGCGTAAGCACGAGCTTGCCGGAGGCCTGATCGATAGCGAGGTCGGCCGCGAAGTGACGCAGGCCGCGTTTCGCATTGGCGGCAGCGGAGGCGATCTCCTGCTCGGCGGCGGCTACGATGCGCTGGCGCTCTTCTTCGATGGTCGATTTGATACGGGCTTCGTCGTTCTTCGCCTCGGCTTCAACATGGGTGCGAATGGCGGCGATCTCTTCGTCGAACTTTGCCAGCCTGGCTTCGACGGCGCTCAGACGGGTGTTGGCATCGGCGGTGAGCTTGCGCGCCGACTCAAGATCGTTGCGCAGCTTTTCAGAGCGGCCGCGGAAGACTCTGGGCATGAACCGGCCCAGGGGGATCAGAACGGCAAGAGCAAGGATAGCGAAGTTGAAGTACTCGAAGAGGCGCGCGGTGATTTCGACATCCATATGGAAGGTGCGCGCCAGCGATCGCACGATCGGCGTATGCCGGTAGACGATGTTGTTCTCTTCCTTCTGCTGCTCCTTACCCGGTGCGTTAACACCCGGTGCGTTGACCGGTCGGGAAGTGGCCGGAGCGGAAGATGCGGGAGCGGCCGGAGGCACATCCTGTGCGTGAGCGCGTGCCGGTGAAGCGACGATACCGCAACCGAGGACCGCAACAAGAACAAATCCCGGAACCTGTGCCAAAAAACGTGAAGTAAGCGTGGAAAGTTTCAACGAGAACCCCCGGCAGCGGCGGGCAATACCGCGCGCACCACCTGAGCGGAAAGATCAGCGACCGACGCCTCGACGGCGCGGCGCGCATGGGCGGCCTCCGTCTCGAGTTCGGCACGGGCCTGGGAGACTTTCGCGCCGGCGGATTTCCGCGCGTCTTCGAGAGCGGCATCGCGCTCGGCATTCCACTGCTTAATGCGCTCTTCGCGAGCCTTGAAGATCTCCGCGCGTGCCTGGCGAAGCTTCGTCTCGTATGCGGCGGCGCTGGACTCGGCGTGCGCAATGGCTTTGTGGGCATCTTCGACGGCGCCCTGGGTGCGGGCGCGACGCTGCCTAAGCGTGGCGGTCAACGGACCCTGGACCAGAAACTGGTAGGCCAAAACCAGCACAATGAATAGTAGAGCCGTAGGTATCGCTTCGAGGAAATAACCCTCTAGTTGTTGAAACAGTCCTTGCATTCTGGCACCGGGATTTTCAGGCGGTGAGCTTCAAGTATCGGTCGTAGTGGAACACTTTTTTGTATCAGGCAGGAACCCGCAAGTCAACGCGGATCAGACCGTGCAGAGGCGACTCAGTGACTCCCGTCACGGGGCAGGATATTTAGTCGAAAAACCACTTGCTTTCCCCCATAACTGGCCTAGACTAAGGATACCACCTAGACCCGGTTCAGGGTCCAGCGGGCAGCCAGTTCTGGGAAGTCTCTCCACTCCCAAAGCTGGCGGCCCGCTTCTTACTTTCAGCGCACAATTCGCAGTTCCAAGTACGAAGATAATCCGCAGATAATCCGGCGTTCAGCAGCCCGAGCGCGAAGGAAATTTCTGCTCGACCGCATCTCCGCTACAAAATCCGCGTCTATGTTGCTGAACGACGCTTCGACGGATCGACCGCCGGAGAGAATCGCGAAGGATTGGGCGCGTGCCTGGCCTTTGCCGGTATGAAAAGAGAGGATCACTCACTATGCGAAGCAGACTCTTCACCCTTGCGCTCTCGGGCGCTCTAGCGCTGGGCGCGGCCGGCGCGGCCACCGCACAGGACCAGCCACCGCCGCCTCCCGATGGCGCAATGCAAGGTCCACCGCCGGGCGGTCAGCGGCACATGGATCCGAACAAGCAGTTGCAGCACCTGACGCGCGAGCTGGACCTGAGCGCGGATCAGCAGAGCCAGATCAAGCCGGTGCTTGAGGACCGGGATCAGCAGATGCAGGCACTCTTCGCTGACCAATCGCTCTCGCAGCAGGATCGCCGCGCAAAGGGCCGCAGCATCACGCAGGCGTCGAAAAGCAAGATTGAGGCGGTGCTGAACGACGAGCAGAAGCAGAAGTTCGAAGCCATGCAACAGCAGATGCGGCAGGGACGGCACGGCGGGGGTAACCAGGCGCCGCCTCCCCCTCCGGATGGCGGGAACTCGCCGCAGCAGTAACAGCAGTTGTCAGTGGTCAGGGATCAGTTGTCAGCACAAAGAGCGGAGCCCAAGTGGGTTCCGCTCTTTGTGTTTCTGTGAGCGCGATGGATGTTATTTGGAGGCACTGGTGATGAAGCTGCCGAGGTCGGCGGAGAGCTTGTGCAGCGCGTCGACGTTGAGGTAGATCATGTGCCCCGAGGGGTAATAACCGAAGTGGACGTTGCCGCGCAGGGCGGGGTCGAGGTTCATGTGGTCGAGATCATACTCGGTGGCGAAGAAGGGTGTGGCGAGGTCGAAGTAGCCATTGGCCGAGAAAACTTTCAGGTGCGGGTTTTTGCGGATGGCAGAGGCGAGGTCGGCGGCGACATAGGGCTGAGACTGCTCCATGCCGGGGCCGCGGGACCCGGAGGTGGGATGGTGCTTCCAGTCCCACTCACCGATGGAGTCGGCGCTGGGACGGTAGGCATCGGTGGATTCGTATTTCAGCTCGCGCTCGAGATAGTCGTGGAGTGAGGCGACGAAGGCGCCAGTGATGCCGGTATCGGAGGCGTCATAGGCGGGGTTTTCGCCGGCGGCGTCGGCATCGACGCCCTCGAAGCGCATGTCGTAACGTCCAAGGGTTTTACGGTCATCGCGGAGCACCTCCTTGCGGAAACGCGTGGGCGAGATGCGAAGGTTGGCCTCCTTGATGTAGTCGACAGAAAGCCCGGTGAAGTGCGCGACCTGTTTGGCGATGTCATCGAGCTGCGCGGCGGGCAGGCGGTCGCCCTCAAAGAGCGCTGCGGCGTAGGGGCCGGCGGCGAATTCGCGCGCCTGCTGCACCCAGGTGGACACGTCTGCAGGCTTGTTGGGAATCTTGTTGAAGTACCAGGCAGCGGCGGCGTAGCTGGGCAGATTGAAGACGTAGATGGAGTCGTAACCGCCGGCACGGATGTTGTAGTTGAGGATGGATGAGATGAGGACGACGCCATTCAGCTGGACCCCGCTGTTGCCGAGCATGTCGGCGAGGGCGGCTGAGCGGGTAGTGCCATACGACTCGCCGATGAGGAATTTTGGCGAGTTCCAGCGCTGGTTGACCGAGAGGTAACGCTGGATGAAGAGATTAAACGCGCGCAGATCCTGGTCGACGCCGGTGAAGTCCTTGGGAGTAGCCTTGCCGACGGCGCGGGAGTAGCCGGTGAGCGGCGCGTCGATGAAGACGAGGTCCGATTTGTCGAGCAGGGAGGCATCATTAGGGATGAGCTTGAAGGGAGGGCCCGGTGTGGCGTCGGGACTAGCGGTCTGAATGCGAACCGGACCAAAGGAGCCCATGTGGAGCCAGAGGCTGGCCGAGCCGGGACCGCCGTTGTAGAGGAAGCTAACGGGGCGAGAGGCGGGGTCGGCGCCATCCAGGGTATAGGCAACGTAGAAGATGCTGCCGTAAGGCTTGTCGTCCTCATTGCGGATAAGGAGCGTGCCGGCGGTCGCCGTGTATTTCAGGCTTTTGCCGCCCGCGGTGAACTCGTGGTGGGTGACGGAGGACTTTTCCGGGGGAACCGGAGTTTCCTTGTCTTTATCCTTGTCCGCGTCTTTATGGTCGTCATGGTCGGCGGAAGGCGCGGGCGGATGGTCCTGCGCGCGGGCCGGGAGGCTGATGGGCAAGGCAAACGAAAGGGCGAGCAGGGCCGCGAGAGTGGCCAGAGGGCCGCGAAGAGCCTTCATTCCGGGTAAACCTCCAAGTTTGCGAACATCAGGATTGTGAATGTCAGGGTTGCGAGTATGGTTCTGCGACGGCCGAAAAGCCTGAATTGTTTCCGCGTGCCTGCGATTTTCAGGGCGCCTTTCATTTGGCCGAGGGTAGTTTCGTGGAGCGCGTGAGCAACCCCTGCAGACGCAGCCAGTTTTCGAGCATCTCCGGCCAGGTGTCGAGGGCCAGATCGCCTTTGCCGAGGCCGGTGCCGTGGGGTCCGTTGGCGTAAATATGGCCTTCAGAGGGGACGCCGGCTTTGACGAGAGCCTCGTAGAAGCGAAGGCCCTGCTCGACGGGCACGGTTTGGTCGTTGAAGGTGTGGAACCAGAAGGTCGGCGGCGTCTGTTTGGTGACGAAGAGATCGGGCGAGTAGGCTTTGCGCAGCTCTTCGCACTTATCCATGAGATTGAAGAGCTTGCAGTAGCTGAGGTGCGATGTGTCGCTGGAGATGGCGCCGATCCACGGATAGCCGAGGACAAGATAATCCGGCCGACTGGAGACGCGTTCGATGGAATCGGCGGCATCGGGGTCGCCGGAAATGAACTGGGTGCCGGCAAGCGCAGCGAGATGACCGCCGGCGGAGAAGCCGATGATTACGATGCGATTGGGATCGATCCCGTAGTCGGCGGCGCGGGCGCGTACCGTCTGGATGGCGCGGCGCGCGTCGAGGAGCGGCACAGGGAGAAGATACCCGTTTCCAGGCAGCCTGTAGCTGAGGATGAAGGCGCGGAAGCCACGCGCGGTGAACCAGTCGGCAACCTGGCGCCCCTCAAGATTGGCTGCAAGATGGAGATACGCGCCGCCGGGAATCACAATGACCGCCGAGCCGTTTTCATGGCCCGGCTGCGGAGCCAGGATCGTAAGCGTGGGCGTGTCTTCGCAGGCCGTGCCGTGCGCCTGTGGCGGCGGCCCAGGCCAGAGCCGGACGGTTTGAATATCGAGAAAGGAGTTGTCTTCGCCGGGAACTGCGCAGGGCTCTTTCTGCTTCTGCGCCTGTGCTGCGCCCGCAAACAGGCACAGCGCCAACAGGAATGAAATTTGCCGCATGCGAACCTCAGTGATTTTTGAGTCGCGGCGATTATACGGCGCGGAGTGCAGGGTGCGCGGTCAGAGCCAGAAGGCGGCGTGGCCCGGGCAGGGCTCCATGGCCTGCTGAGTCAGGCGTTCGGCAAGGTCGAAACCGTAACGGGCAAAGTAGTAAGCCGAGCCGTGCACGCGCTCCTGCAGGATGCCTCCGGGGTGCAGCGCGCGCATGATGGTTTCCGCGTGGCGACCCAGTGATTCTTCCCGCCGCAGCTGGTAGTTGGCGGCGAGGCGGCGCAGGCGATTCATCTGGTAGCGCATCTTGCGTGCGGCCGTCTCCCCGGAGCGGCCGAGACCCGCGTCGAGCGAGTGCATCCACTCGAGGAGAGGCGTGAGGTCGGCATCGAGCGCATTGCCGGCGGCAGCAAGCCTGCGCTTGCCTTCAATGGGCATGGCGCGGGCGGCGAGCAACTGCGCCAGCGAGTCGGCGCTCTCGGCAAAGACGCGATCGAGCGAGAGCTCGTGCCGGTGCAGCAACTCGGCGATGGAAGGCTCGATGAGAGTGGCGGAGAAACGCGGCTCAGAAGGCGTCATGCGGCCGAGGATCCGCTCGAAGAGCACGGCGGACTGCGCGAAGTAGGCAATCTCTGCCGGACCGCCGATGGTGAGCGAGGTCGAGAGCAGGTAATCCTGGAAGACGGGCCGCAGGAGCGCGGCAGGCGAGATGCGCTCGGGCGCCGTGTCGAGGATGCCGAGAAGATCGGCGGTCGAATACCTTTCGCGGCCGGCCTGCCAGAGGCCATTAGGCTCCTGCGCGCCGGGTGCGATGCGCTTCAAGGCGAGGCGCGCGCCGGAGTGTTCGTCGATGAGAAAGACGAGACTCGATTGCGGCGCAACGACGACCTGCGCGTGATAACCGTCCGCGATGAGGGCATCGTTGCGCTCGATAAGCGCCGCGTGCAGCTCGTCTGCGCGCTCGATGCCGGCGCGCAGCACAGGAGCGCCGAGGCGATGGAAGTCGCGGCTGCCGGCATCCAGAACGAGCAGGCCCTGGGCGCTGAAGACCTTCGAGTAGAACTCCGCGAAGGCCTGCGCGAAGGTGCGGCCGGGCTGATAGGCGGCGGCGAGGGCTTCCATGGCGTCGGAGTAGCCGAGCAGCTCCCATGCGCGCTCGATCAGCGGCGCGATAGTTTCGTCGAGGACGACATTACCGACCGGCACGGGGGACGCGGGAGTCTTGTCATAAACGAGGGTGTTGAGCTCGCGGCGCGACGGAAAGGTGATGTGGTTGATTTCGGCGAAGTCATGATCTTCGGTGGCGAGCCAGAAGATGGCGGCGTGCGGCTGACCATCCGCGGTTGCGCGGCGGGCGCGGGCGAGTGCTGTAGCGGCCTTGAGGGGTGTGAAGAGCGGTCCGCCGAAGAGGCCGACCTGCTGGCCAGTGACAACGATTCCGGCGCCGGCGCGCAGAGAAGAGA
>JBATYG010000146.1:0-5324 GCA_049673945.1 Occallatibacter sp. | reverse complement strand
AAGGGCCGAGCTGCTGAAATCCGGTGAAGGTGAAGAGGGGGAGGGCATTGTTGAAGGCGCCGTTCGTGGGAATGCCGGGAATGTTGAGCGCATCGGAGGCAGTCGAGGAAAGCGTAGTGCCGTTGATGGTGTTGCCGCGGCGCGTGTAACCCATGCGGAAATCGTTGAGCAGATGCGGCGTGAAGATGTGCGTCTCGTTAGCGACCGCCTGCTGGCCCAGCACGTTGGAGAGTCCGAGTACGCCGCCGGTTCCGAGCACGCTGCCTGTGATGGCGCCGCTGCCATCGGGCAGAGGCGTTACCGGCTGTTCGATCTCGTTGTAGTAGGAATAGCGGCCGAAGGCCTGATCGCGGCCGCTAATTACGCCATCCACGCGCGCATCAAATTGATTCTGATGATCTGCATCGTTTGCCGTGCGGCTGTAGTTATTGGCCGCGACATTGAGTTTGGTGGGCGTCGGGAAACGGGCTAGCAGCGCCTGCGCCGCGGGATCAAAGGGAATATCGATGACGTCGTCTGGAAATTCCTGCCGAATGGTAACGCCGCTTACAACGCTGGTGGTGGTCGGGTCATAGATGGGTGCAACACCGGTGAAGATGCCCTGCCGCTCGGCGAGCGTGGGAATGGTGGAGATGCGCGTAACGCCGATGAGCTGCTTCACGCCCTGGTAGTCGCCGAAGAAGAAGAGACGATTACGCAGGATGGGTGCGCCGATTGATCCGCCGTAGAGGTTGCGCCGATACTCCGGCATGCGCGCGGTTGTGGAGGCGAAGTAATTGCGGCTGTTGAGGGCTTCGTTGCGAAAGTATTCGAAGAGGCTGCCGTGAAAGGCGTTGGAGCCGGAGCGCGTGGCGACGTTGATGACACCACCATTGAAGCGGCCGAACTCGGCAGGAACGTTGTTCGTTTCGACGGTGAACTCCTGAATGCTGTCGATGATGGGGAAGAAGACGACCTGGCCGGGCTCCGGCTGCAGCGCAGAGATGCCGTCGTAGAGGTACTCGTTGGTGCGGGGGCGGCCGCCGTTAATGCGCGGCAGCACGGTGCCGGGCGGCAAAGCTACGCCGGGGGCGAGCGTGGCGAGCTGCACAAAGTTGCGCGTGTTTAGAGGCATCGCAATCACAGTGCCGCCCGGGATCGTGGTCTGGATGTTGCTGGTCTGCGACTGCAGGAGCGGCGCGTCCGCTGTGACGCGGATGGTCTGCTGGCTGCCGCCCACGGTGAGCGAGAGATCGGCTGTGACAGTCTGACCCACAAGTGCAGTCACCCCGCCGCGGATAAGGTGAGCAAAGTCCCCTGCGGTGACGTCGAGCTGATAAGTGCCCGGGGTGAGATGCGTAAACGAGTAGTCACCGGTGGCCGAGGTGACGGTGGAGATGCGGCTGTTGGTGGCGGACTGCGTGAGCACGACGGTCGCGTTGGCGATGCCGGCACCGGAGCTGTCGAGAACCTGCCCGCGAATGGCGGCTGCAATCTGCGCATGCGCGCAGAGGCTGCCAAAGATCAGGAACGTAAAGATGCACAAAAGCAGCCTGAGGCGCATGCGGATTCTCCGGGGGAGTAGAGTGCAGTGTTTGCGGCGGCGACGGGCGCTCTGGTCCGGCATTGCTCGCCGGGTGCAGATGCGGAAGGCCCGCCGCCTGTCATCAGATGTATCGAATTTATATGATTGAAATCGGACCGTCAAACGTATCGCGGAGCGCTGGAAGCAGCGCGGGAAGTCTTTGATCCGAGATCGTCTTATCCGAGATCGTCGAGGCGCTCGATCATCACATCGGTGGATTTGATGAGAGCAGCGGCGGTGTCGCCTTTCTTGAGGGCCAGCTCGGTCGCAGCTTCTGAGGTGATGATCGCGGTGACGCTCGCGTCTCCCACCGCCAGCACAATCTCGGCCATCAGGCCAACGATGCGTACGCTAACAACTTTGCCGGGAATCTGATTGCGCCCGCTGACGCGCCGGAATCGTTCGCGTGATTCTGCCGGGGCTTTCGCACCATCCTTATCGAGAAATGGCTTGAGGCTCGCGAGCGAGACTCGATGATGACCGCCGGGGGTGGTGGTGGTTTTGAGCTTGCCATCGAGGATCCACTTCTTGATGGTGGGGTAGCTGATCCCCAGCATTCGCGCTGCCTCGCGCGGCGTCAACAGGTTGCGCTGAACATTCATGCTTTACTCTTGTAGCACTTTCAGGGGCTCAGTGGCGGGAAAAGGCTGCTCACGCAACATTCGCGCGTCAACTTGCAGGGCCTGTTATTCTGGCGCGCATGAACCACCAAGCTTCGCGCCTGGCGCTGACGGCATTGTTCGCGGTCGCCGGCTGCCAGACGCAGCCTGCGACGACCGGCGCGCCTGCTGCCCCAAAGCCGGCAGAGACGAGGCCGCGCAATGAGCGGCTGACGACGGCGCCTGCCTCGGCTGATTTCGACTATTATCTGCTCAATCTCTCGTGGTCGCCGGAGTTCTGCTACTCGCATCCCCAGGCTGCGGAGTGCGCCGCGCATCCAGCCTTTGTGCTGCACGGGTTGTGGCCGCAGAATACGAACGGTTCTTATCCGCATAACTGCTCGGATGCGCCCGGGCCTGCAGATCCGGCGGCGTATAAGGACATCTATCCTGACTCCGAGCTGCTTGAACATGAGTGGCGTACGCACGGCACATGTTCGGGCCTCGGCGCCAATGAGTTTTTTGCGAACGCGCGGGCGGCGTATCGTTCTGTAGCCATTCCCTCGGAGTTAACGAGACTCACCCACCAGGTTTCGATGCCGCCGGAGCAGATTATCGAGCTTTTCACCGAGGCGAACCCGGCGATTCCGCGCGAGAGCCTCGCGCTCAGTTGCGGCAACAACTATCTCACCGCAATCGAAGTCTGCCTGGACAAGGGGCTGTATCCGATCGCGTGCTCTTCGGTGCGCTCGTGCCGGGCGAACACGGTCCGCATTCCGCCGCCCTAGGCGATGCGATCGGTTTAAGAAGCTTTGCGGCGCGCTATGGCGCCTGGGCGCCTTCGAGCTGCAGGGTCAGCTCTTCCCATTCGCCAGTGAGGGCCGAAGCCTGAGCGCGCAGGTCAGCGGCGAGATCGGTAAGCCGTTGGGTTTCGACCGCGGAGACGAAGGTGCTTAGCTGTTGCTCGGTGTGGGCCAGCGATGCCTCGATGCGCGGAATCTCATCTTCGAGGAAAACGCACCGCTCTTCCATCTGCTTCTGTTTAATGGGATTGAGACGACGGCGCTCTCTCGTCGGTGCTTCGGCGTTAGCGCTTTCGGCCGATGGGGCGGAGAATCCGACTTTTCCAGCGCTTTGATCTGAATGCGGATCAGGCCGGAGTCCGCCGTCGGCTTTCGACTCATTTCGCGTGCTCTTTCTATCCAATGGCAGCGACGAATCGCCCTGGGCTGCAGCGAAGGCGGCCTTTTGGCGCAGGTAGTCCTCGTAGTTGCCCTCGCAGGTAGGGATGGCGCCGTGTTCAACTTCGAGGATGCGCGTGGCCAGCCGGTCAATGAAGTAGCGATCGTGTGAGACGAAGACGACAGTGCCGGAAAAAGCGTCGAGCGCGTTGAGCAGAACATCTTTGGCGCGCATGTCGAGGTGGTTGGTGGGCTCGTCGAGCAGAAGGAAGTTTGACGGCGAAACCAGGATGCGGGCGAGGGCGTAGCGGTTGCGTTCACCGCCTGAGAGCACGCCGAGAGGCTTGAAGACATCGTCGCCTGAAAAGAGGAAGCAGCCAAGCAGCGAGCGCAGCTCGGACTCGGGCACCTTGAGCGCCGCGCGGCTGATGTCGTCGAGCATGCGTGTCTCGCCGTCGAGCACCTTGTACTGATCCTGCGCAAAGTATTCGCTGACGACGTTGTGGCCAAGCCGCACGGTGCCGGCAGTGGACGCCTCGGCGCCCGTGAGCAGCTTGATGAGCGTGGACTTGCCGGCCCCGTTGACGCCCACAAGAGCGACCCGGTCGCCGCGGTTGATGGTGAAGCGCGCGTTGCTGAATACGCACTTCGCGCCGTAATGTTTCCCAAGATCTTCGGCTTCGACAACCGTGCGGCCGGAGGGCGGCGGCTGCGGAAACCTGAAGTGGATGATGGGCTCTTCGGCGGGAATCTCGATGCGCTCGATCTTTTCGAGCTCCTTGATGCGCGATTGCACTTGCCTGGCCTTGGTGGCCTGGTAGCGGAAGCGGCTGATGAAGGATTCAAGGTGCTCGATCTGTTCGCGCTGATTGCGGTAAGCGGCCTCAAGCTGCGCGAGGCGGTCCTGTTTCTGCTGCAGATACCGGGTGTAGTTGCCCTGGTAGATGGTCAGGCGCTTAGTCCAGATTTCGACGGTGCGGTCGATGGTGACGTCGAGAAAGTAGCGGTCATGCGAGATGAGGATATAGCCGAAGGGATAGCTCTTGAGGTAGTCCTCGAGCCAGTTGCGGGTTTCAAGGTCGAGATGGTTTGTAGGCTCATCGAGCAGGAGCAGGCTGGGCCGGGCGAGCAGCAACTTGGCCAGCGCGATGCGCATCTGCCAGCCGCCGGAGAACTCGTCGGTCTGACGGCCCCAGTCTTCTTTGCCGAAGCCGAGGCCGGTAAGCACGCTGCCCACTTGTGCATCGAGCGCGTAGCCGTCGAGCGCGTGAAAGCGCTCCTGCAGCATGGAGTACCGTTCGGCGGCAGCTTCGTACTCGGGGCTGGCGTGGTCGAGGTCGGCAAGCTGAGCGGCCAAGTGCTCGATTTCGGATTCCATGGAGCGCAACTCGTCGAAGACGGTGAGGCACTCCTCAAACACCGTTCGGCCGGCGAGGCGCAAACCCTCCTGCGGCAGGTAGCCGATGCTCATTCCACGTGTTAGTTGCAGGTTGCCGTAGTCGAGGGTTTCGATGCCGGCAAGGACTTTCATCAGCGTGGATTTTCCGGTGCCGTTGGCGCCTACGAGGGCGGTCTTCTCCCTGCTGCGGATAAGCCAGTCGGCCTCAAGAAAGAGAATGCGCGGGCCAAAGCGCTTGCCGGCATTTTGCAGGGAGAGCATACACGTCTATTTTCGCAGAGAGGGAGAGCTGCGAAGCGAAGAACTACTGCACAGGCGTGCTTGAAGCGGCAGCGATTTCGGTGCTGGTTCGCAGCAGATCATCGAGTGCCCGGATCTTCGGCAGCGTTGCACCGCACTCGGCAAGAATGGCCAGCAGCGTTTCGGTGGGGATGTTGCCGACGAGGGCATCCTGCGCGAAGGGGCAGCCACCGAGGCCGCCAATCGCGGAGTCGAAGCGGCGGCAGCCGGCCTCATACGCAGCGCGGATGCGCGAGGCGGCATCGGAAGGGCGAGCATGCAGGTGCACACCGATTTCCGTG
>JBATYG010000145.1:0-4255 GCA_049673945.1 Occallatibacter sp. | reverse complement strand
CTCTTCAACGGCGAAGCTCTCCCCGCCTCGCCCTTTTCCTCAATGCAGTAACTGGTCGCCCGAACTTCTTAATGCCGGGTTGCCCCACCCTTGTCGTTCCCTCTTTTGGAGCGACAGGGTGGGAACGTCGTCGCACTACACAGACGCCAATCCCGAATCCGAACCACCGCCCTGCGGCGCGCCGGCCGGCTTCACCACCGTTGTCTCCTGCATCTCGATCAGACCGGTGCCGCACAGCTCGCTCAGCTTATCCAGCAGTGACTCCACTTTTTCGCGCGTCTCGATAAACTCGATCTTCAGCGGCAGCCGGTCCGACAAATCCAGCAGGTGCGCCGCATGGATGCGGTGTTCCGCGCCAAAGCCCGCCACGCCTTTCATCACCGTCGCCCCCGCCACGCCGCTGTGAAACAGAAAATCCAGAATGCTCTGGTAAACAGGGACGTGATGATGCGTTCCACCTTCGGCCAGATAGATCGTGACTTTAACTGCCTTTCCCGCCTGCAGCATCGTGTTCTCCCGTCGATCGCATGTGGATATGAGGGCTTCTCAAGCAGCTCCACTCAGGATGCATCCTAAAGCAGTGAATCCGCCAGCACAGCGCCCAGCCAGGTCGCGATCAGCCCAAGAAACAGGCTTCCGAAGGCGTACAGCGCCGCCAGCGCAAATGCCCCGGAGCGCAGCGTTGAGAGCGTCTCCCATTCGTAGGTCGAGAACGTGCTGTACGCGCCCACAAATCCAATCGGAATAAGATAACGCCACGCCGGATTTAGTTCCAGTCGCTTGCCGAGATAAGTCAGCGAGAAGCCGATAATCACGCACGCCGTGAGGTTGACCACAAACGTGCCGTAGGGGAAGCGCGTTCCCATGCGGCTCCCGACCGTCGCGCCCACCCAGTAGCGTGTTATCGATCCAAGCGCGCCGCCCGCAGCGATCAGCAGATATTTCTGCACTTGCGTCTCCTGTTCAATCGAACGTGGCTTCGCGCGCACAGCGCTTGGCCGCCGTCGATGCAAATTTTTCACAGGGAATGCAGCCAGGACATGACTCCGCGACAGTATTCCCTGTCAGGAGTCATCATCTGTCCGGCCTATCGGATGGGACAGCGGTTGGGGTGAACTCCATCACCACTACTACTTATTACAGCCGTCTGCGCCGGATGCTGTCAATCGCCCGAGCCTCTGAGGTATCGGCTTAGTCCACAAACCCGGGCATCACAAACTCGAATCCGCCGCCGTCTTCTCCCCAGTTCACCACGCGCGAAAGCACCGTCAGCGTATCGCGCGGATCGTCGCCCGGGCTGTCGATAATCTGCAGCGTCACGCGAATGACCGTTCCCGGCAGCCAGCGCTCCTCGGTGACCATGTAAAAGCCCATCACGCTCAGGTTCTGTATCGGGTGCGGCTGAGAATGCCCGCCCGAGAAATAGAACCCCACCAGCCCCGGCTCATGAATACGCGGCGCACGCCGATGTTCGCGCTGTTTCTCGTGCACCCTGTCGAGTTCGAGATCCGGATAGAACCACGACAGTATCTGAATCTTCCGCGACTGCTTTTCGCTCTCCCGCTGCATCACGTCCTTCGTGAAATTCACAACCGGCGCCTGAAACTCCGGTCGGTACGAAGGATCGAGATCGGGGAAGAGCATGTACAGAAGCTGAACATCCCAGCGGCTCCGCGCCCCTGGCCCGCGCTTCTTGACGCGTTGCAGGGGTGCCGTCGCCGCCGTCGGCGCGAGCGCCGCTTCGCCTGCAACAGGCTCCTCTGCCGGATGTGGATAGACGGCCTCCGCAGCCATCGTTGCATCAGCCATCGTCCCTGCTGTGCCACCCGCCAATACGAGCGACGTCGCCGCCGCTTCTATCGGCAACTGGGCTGGCAACGGTTGTGCCACTATCTCCGGCCGAGCACGGATGACTTCCTGCGGCTGCTCGTTGGCAATCGAGATCGGCACAACCTTCGCTTCGGCTGCAGGATGAGTTTCCTGCGCCACCGCCGCTGAAACCGTGGGCATCGTTTCCGGCGCCCGCTTCAACGCCAGGCTCCCGCTCCGCATCAGCCTGCCGGATGACATTGCAGCCGCGGGCGCGCGCAGGTCCTTCGCTTGCGCAGCCGCAGGCACGTTAAACGTCTTTCCGCCTAGCGCCGGCACTACCTTCGGCTGTTGCGGCGCAATGCGCTTGGGGGCTTGAGCAGGCGCAGCTTCCGTCCCCGGATGTCCAACCTCGGAAACCGTAAGCCGGTCGCCCGTGAACGTCTTCGAGCGGATCAGGCTCGTCTCCGGCAGAATCAGTGCGCTTGTCGGATCGCCCTTGAACGGCGTGAATTCGCCCCTCCGCGTAATCTCGATCGCATGTACCACCCGGTGCTCGTCGTCGAGATACACCAGGTCGAATGCAGAGTGGGAGCGAGCAACCGGAATCCCCTTGAAGTTCACCAGCCAGATCCCGTTCCTCGCGCTCGGCGCAAGGCCTTCCATCAGGATCTTCAGCACCTTCAGCGGTTCGCGTGCTGCATCCACCACGGTGAGCCTGGGGCTCAAGATACGTTTACTGCCTTCGTTATATGCGCTGTATAACGTCTCCACAAATCCTCATCCACTGCGACGACATGCTGGCCTCACCAGGCACTGCGTCTCAAATTCTCCTGGGAATGCCGCGAGCGACAAAAAGGCACAACTCCCATTGAACGCAGTGTCGCATTGCCCGGAAGTAAGGGTCAAGAAAGAACTTAGTTGGCAATAACACTAAAGTGACAGGCGGCCGGAAAGCCGCCCCGGTGCAGCACTTATTGTGCGTTTCTTGTGTGCGTCCAGTCCGCCGCTGGCAAGGGCGCCAAAGGCCGTTGCCGGTCCCGCCTTGGCGCGTCAGCCCGCCCCGGTTAGCTGTGCTTGCCCTTCCACTCCTCGTATGGGCCCTGGAAATCCTCGATTGCGTCCCCGTCAAAATGCCACAGCCGCGTCGCCACCTCGTCGATCAGGTCATGATCGTGGGTCACCAGCAACACTGTTCCCTCAAAGCGCTGCAGCGCGATATTCAGCGCGTTGATTGATTCGAGGTCCAAATGGTTCGTCGGTTCGTCGAAGATCAGAATATTCGGCTTCGTCAGGATCAGTTTGCAGAAGACCAGCCGCGCCTGCTCGCCGCCCGAAAGCGCCCTCGTAGGTTTGGAGCCCTCTTCGCCCGAAAAGAGCATCTGCCCCAGGATCCCGCGAATCTCCTCGACTGTCGCCTTTGGGTCGAACCGGTGTAACCACTCCGCCACCGTCAGCCCATGCTCGATCGTCGAGCCAACGTCCTGCGGAAAATATCCGACCTGCGCTTCATGTCCCCAGAAGACTGTCCCTGAATCCAGCGCGAACTCCTTATCGGCAAGCCCCGGATAATTTGCCAGAAGGCTCTTCAGTAGCGTCGTCTTGCCAGCGCCGTTGCGGCCCATAAGGCAGATCTTTTCGCCGCGCAGCACGTTGGCTGAGAAGCCGTCCAGCACCGTCTGCTCCCCGTAGATCTTCGTCAGGTGCTTGAACTCGAGCACATGCTTGCCGCTCGGCCGTATCTGCTCAAACCTGATGAACGGGCGCTGAATGTTCGAGCGCGCCAGGTCGTTCGTCTGCAGCCGCTCCACTTCCTTGCGCCGGCTCGTCACCTGCGACGAGCGTGTGCCCGCCGCAAAGCGCGCGATAAATTCATTGAGCTGCGCAATCTTCTTTTCGCGCTGCGCATTCTCTGACTCGAGGCGCGACCGGATCTGCGTCTTCGCCATCACCATGTCGTCGTAGCCGCCCGTGTAGAGAATGATCGTCTGGTAATCGATATCGGCCGTATGCGTCGTCACACTGTTCAGAAAGTGCCGGTCGTGCGAGATCGCAATCAGGGTGCCGTCATAGTTCAGCAGAAAATCCTGCAGCCAGTGAATCGAATCGAGATCGAGATAGTTCGTCGGTTCGTCCAGCAGCAGTGCTTCCGGCTTCCCAAACAACGCCTGCGCCAGCAGTACGCGTACCTTCTGTCCGCCCTGCAGCTCGCCCATTTTGCGCTCGTGCAGCCCGTCTGCAATGTCCAGCCCCTGCAGCAGCACCGCCGCATCGCTCTCCGCGCTGTAGCCGTCCTCGTCGCCGATCACGCCTTCCAGTTCGCCCAGCCGCATCCCGTCTTCATTCGTCATCTCGGCTTTCTCGTAGATGCGGTCGCGCTCTTCGAGGGCTGCCCACAGCGGAGCATTGCCCATGATCACCGTATCGATCACGCGGTAGTTATCGA
>JBATYG010000144.1:0-7539 GCA_049673945.1 Occallatibacter sp. | reverse complement strand
CTCTGAGATATAGTCGATTACTTCCTGAGCCTTTACGCTGTTCCCCGCCTCATCCAGCGGCGGAGCGAAGACGGCGATGGCGCCCTTGCCTGGAGCGATCGCCACAATTCCGCCGCCCACGCCGCTCTTTGCCGGCAAACCTACTTTCCAGGCCCAGCCGCCTGAACCGTCGTAGAGCCCGGCCATTGCCATCGTGCTCAGAATGTGAGGAACATCCTCCCGTTTAATCACCTGCTCTCCGGTGGCGGGATTGATCCCGTTGTTCGCCAGCGTCGCACCCATGCGCGCAAGTTGCACCGCATTCACGCCTACTGAGCATTGCTTCGTGTAGACATCCACCGACTCGAACGGATCGGCATAGATGCGGTCATACTTTGCCAGAAGATAAGACAGCGCTTTGTTTCCCGTATTGGTGGCAGCTTCAGACTTATATACCTCGTCGATGAGCTTCAATTTTTCGCCGGCTACCCTGCCGTAAAAGTCGAGAATCTTGTTCCACTTTTCATCTGCCGTCGCGCCTGAGATAAGACTGGTCGTCGCAATCGCCCCTGCATTCACGAATGGGTTGCCTGTATGTGTCGGCATATCCACCACCGCAATGGGTGAGTTGAAAGGGCGCCCCGTCGGTTCAGACCCGATCTTTTGGAATACCGTATCCGCTCCCAGTTCGTTCATCGCCAGGGCAAGAGTGAATACCTTGGAAATCGACTGAATTGAAAAGGAGTAATCGACATCGCCTACGGTGAGAACCTGATTGTCGGTCGTGACAATCGCAATCCCGAACATCTTTGAATCGACCTTCGCAAGATAGGGGATGTAGTCTGCATTTTTTCCGCTGTTGTCGTTCTTGAATTTCTCGTAAGCCTCTTTGACAACGGCCTCCACCTGCTCCCGCCTGGGGGCAACCGGGCTTACCGCTTTGCTCTGTTGCGCAATGGCCGGGTTGGGAAGAACGCTCCCAATGCATGTCGCTGTGAACAGCAACGCAATCGAAATCTTTTTCGTGATCATTTTGTTCGGCTCCTTTTCATCGTGTGCGTTTCAAGGTCATCACGATTCCGCGAGAACGGAGTTGGATCTCCCCCGCCCCTCATTTCACCGCATACGCAACTGTCTTCCCGTAGTTGTATTTGAAGGAGAACTGCACTCTGTAGTCGTTGTAGTTCCATCCATCGGCGAAGTTCACACGCCGGCCAAATTGAAACTCCGGACCCATCATCACGTTCTTGGTGGGGTAATAGAGAAGATTGGCCAGCGCGTAATGCCCCTGATGGAAATCTGACCCCAGTTGCTGGGGCGCGTTGGAGATGTTCTCGTAGGAGTACCCGATCGTGCTGCTAAACTTTTCGCTCCAGTTGTGATCGTCAAACGCCACGATCCCAAGAACCGGCAGGGCCTCTCCTGTAACCGGATTTGTCGGATTGCCGAAATTGTTCTTGATGCCAACGTCGATCGGCGCGTCATTCATGTAGTTCTCGATGCCGTGTCCGTAGACCACTGAGAATCGCCCTGTATCCGCCTTGAGCTTGAGATTGGCGCTCGCGTTAATGCCCCAGCCATAGAGTGTGCCGTGGATATTCAGCGTGGAGGTCTTGTTCAGATCGACCCAGCTGATCTTTCTCACAATCCCTGCAACCTGCACGTGCCCTTTGTTACCGGCCCAGCGGATCTGCGACGAGATATCGGGCAAAGTGAACTGCGGGGTCACCCCCGCCAACTCAATCCGGCCTCCATACACGCCGCCGTCAGCGCTCGCTCCGGGCCTCTCGGCAGCGATCATGAAATCGCTGTCACCCCTCCGCCAGGGCGTCCAGCGCGCCTGGATGTTGCGGAAGAAGACCATGCCGTTCGGGCCCCAATACTCAATTGAGTTCGGGAAGACATCCGGGTCCATGAACGGGCTCCATGTCTGTCCCGCACCCACCTGGCCCAGCTCGCCCCACGCATGCCGAAGACGAAAGGTCGTCTGTCCCGCATCGACGCCGGTGCCGAATAGTTCAAACTCGAAGATTGTCTTCAGATCACCGATGCCGGTTGGATAGGTTGTCTTCACTCCCCACCGCGTCTGACGAACGCCGAAGAAGACATTCCCACTTGGTCCGAATTCGTTCTCAAACGCCGGCAGTTTTGTCGGGCGCACCACGTCAAACCAGGCCGGATCGATCTGCCCGAAGTTATAGCCGGCGTCGAGCATGGCAAAGCCATACATATCAAACGTCCCTGGAGGAGCCGGTTTGATCTCGTGCTCCATCGTCTGTTTGGCGTCTTCTTGCTCCTGGGGCTCTTGCTTCGCGACAGGATTCGTAATCGAACCGGTAACGATCGCGTCAGTCTTGGTTCCGAGGATCTCTGTGGGAGCTTTCACATTGGCCGATGGCGGCGCAACCGCTTTCAACGACGCTACTTCGCTATTCAATGCGGTCTTGGTCTCAAGCGCGTTGATCTGAGCCTTCAGTTCCTCAATCGATTGTTGGAGTTGCTGAAGACCCTCCATCGATTTCTCGAGCTGTTGGAGCTTGTTCTTCAGTTGTTGAATATCGGCCTGCTGAGGATCTTGCGCTCCTGCCGGAGCAGCTCGCATCAGGAGGAGAGAAAAGCTCAAGCTGGAAAGCAAAAGAAAGCAGGCACTTTTCCTGGCGGTTCTGGAATGCGAAGTCATAGGGCATCAGCCTCCGGGCTGCCTGCCGCGGACGTACGCTGCAGGGTGCTGATACTTCTAGGGCCATCCAGCGCGAATCGCAACTAGGGAAACCCCTAAGCGCTGCCAAACGATGCGTTCCATTGCAGATGTGGTGCATCGCGCTCATTTTGAGCGGCGCTCCCCGTGAGGCCGCTGCAAATATTTCCATAAACTTCCGTGCCATTGCTCGCTGCACTTGGTATGCTGTCTCTCATTCGCGGTCTGCTGATCCTGCACGCAGGCCCCGCAATTCTAGATAGGGTTCTTAAGAACAACCTCCTCTTCTTAATGCCTCAGCGCAATCCCGTCCGCGAAAGTTTTCTGAGGCTTCCTTCGGATTGACATTCCAGAGACGTAGGAACGATTGGAATGCTTTCCCGCCCCGTGTTTCTCCAGTCAGGTTTTCTCTAGTCAGTTTGTCGGCGCGCTCGCCTTGGTATTCCGCTCGGGGAGGTTCCCTGTGGTCGCGAACGCCGAACCGCACTGTAGTCCGGAGCCGTACCCTCCGCACGGGCTTGCACCAATGCATTCGGCGCGGGTGCATTCGGTGTGGCCCCGCGTCATCACAGCGAGGTTGGCTGTGGTTGTTGCCGCTGCCGTAATTCTCCTGGCCCACTCTTCTGAAAAATCAATTGAAGCGCAGACGATGAGACAAATCCGTCGCGTCCTGATCTTCAATGATTTCGGTTCAATCTCATCACCCGGCGTCGAGCGCATCGACAATGCGGTTGCAGAAGGCCTCGAGCAGTCCCCATACCAGATTGAGCTATACAGTGAGAGCCTTGAGGCGACCCTCTTCCCGGACGAGATCACGCAGCAGAAACTGCGCGATTGGTACATTCAGAAATACTCCGACTGCAGACCGGACGTAATCGTTACAGTGGGCCCTGCGTCTCTCGGGTTCATGATCGAGACACGTGAGCGCTCCTTCTCTAAGATTCCGGTGGTCTACAGCGGAGTGACTGAGGAAATGGTCGAGCGGCTGAAGCCCGGTTACGGTTTCGTCGGCGTCCAGTCGGTCGCGCAACCGGAGAAGACGTTGCTTGCCGCACTGAAATTGCAGCCAAAGACAAAGCGAGTCGTGGTTGTGGGCGGCACCGGTGCGTTTGATCGGGTCATTGAGGCGGGAACCAAAGAGCACCTCCGCGTCTACGAATCGAGCCTTGATTTCACCTACCTGACCAACCTCGATATGCCGTCGCTGCTCAAGCGACTTGCTCACCTGCCCAGTAACACGATCATCCTCCATACCTCATTGATGGAAGACGCGGCGGGGAAGCACTTCATCGACGCGAGTCAATCGGTTCCCATGATCGCCCAAGCCGCAAATGCTCCCGTCTTCGTCTTGGACGACGTTGATATTGGCCGGGGATCGGTGGGCGGCTATCTAATCAGCTGGAAGGCTGACGGCCAGATCGCCGCTGCCATGGCGAGAAGGATTCTCGATGGCGAAAAGCCCCGGGATATGCTCGCAGTGAAGGGTAATAACGTCTACATGTTTGACGGGAGAGCCCTTCAACGCTGGGGCTTTAAGGAGCGCGATCTTCCTCCTGATAGCGACGTGCGGTTCCGCGAACCATCGATATGGGAACGCGCAAAACGAATCTGGATCAGCGGATTGGCAATCATCCTTGGTCTGGCCGCTCTTGCAGCTTATCTGCAATTCACCCGAAAACAACTCGAGATGGCAAGAAGAGCGGAGTTAGAACTCAGCGGCCTCTTGATCAATGCTCAGGAGAAGGAGCGCAGCCGGTTAGCTTCGGAACTTCATGACGACTTTAGCCAGCGCGTTGCACTACTCGCGCTTGGTTTGGACAACGCTTCAGAACAGGTTGACCGTGCTCCGGACGAGGCGAAGCGGAAGCTTCATCGTCTGATGGACTCTACGAGCGAGCTTGGAGCCGATCTCCACACGCTGTCTCATCGCCTCCACTCCTCCACGCTTGAGAAGCTCGGGCTGCGCGCCGGACTCAGCACGCTCTGCCGCGAATTTACGACGCAGCAGGGCATTAAAGTCGACTTCACGCATAACGGAATCCCTTCCTCCATCCACCCCGACGCGGCTCTCGCCCTCTTTCGCATCGTTCAGGAAGGACTGCGCAATCTCAAGAAGCACAGCGGCGCCACCAGGGCCGACGTCCACCTGGGCAAAGCCGGTGGCAATCTGCACGTTGTCGTGGTCGACGACGGTATTGGGTTCAACCTCAAGAGCTCGAAGGCGAAACTGGGCCTCGGCATTCGAAGCATGGAAGAACGCACATCTCTCCTCGGTGGACGCTTTGAAATCGATTCGCAACCCGGCCGTGGAACAAAGATCGAAGCCTGGGTTCCCGCCGAGCCAAAGGTTCAAACGCTTTCCTGAGAGGATGCCCACCCGGTCCAGAAAGGCTGGTATTGATTATGGAAAGACAGAAGTGCGAAAACAGTCTCACCCGTCTTCTCATCGCAGATGACCACGCAATTTTTGCCGAGTCTTTGCAGGCTTCTCTGGAAAAAGTCTTCGATGTCGTTGGAATTGTCGTAGACGGCCGCACAATGGTGCACGAGACGATCAGGCTCAGACCCGATGTGGTCATCGTGGATATTGGAATGCCGCTCCTCAACGGCCTCGACGCCGCTCGAAAAATCAGGCAATGCACGCCCCAGGTAAAATTCGTATTCCTCACCATGCAGGACGATCCCAATCTCGCCGCCGCCGCGCTCGAGCTGGGGCGCATCGCATTTGTTCTTAAGCACTCAGGCGTGCTCGAGCTTCATCATGCGATTGAATGCGTTTTGAGCGGCCAATCCTATATCACTCCCAGATTGCGATCTGAGGATTGGACAGAAACCAAAGCGAGGGCGCGCCAGTTTTCCACCGGCCTGACCCCGCGGCAGCGGGAGATTCTCCAGCTCTTTGCCGAAGGAGGGTCGATCAAGGAGATTGCCGGTCGACTTGATTTGAGCGAGAAGACCGTGGAGTTCCACAAGCATCACCTCATGAGCGCATTTGGTCTCAAGTCCAATGCTGCGCTGGTCCTCTTTGCCCTCAAGAATGGTCTGGTCTTTGTCACTCCGGACCTGACTCGTGCAGGGCACATCGCGATTTGAAAATCTGACTTCCATCGCGACTCGCCGCACTTAGGTGTTTCCCCAGTTGCGAGGGCGCAGCGCGCGCGCTAGCGTCGCTTCCTGGGGCGAAGAAAGTCCCGGGTGTGGACGCACCACAGATCCGGAGGGCGGCGGTGGCTCGGACGAGGATAGTGTTGGCTGATGATCATCCCCAGCTGCTCGATGCAGCCGTCGCTCTCCTTGAGCCGCACTTCGAGATTGTGGCCACGGCAATGGACGGGAAGACGCTCGTAGTCGAGGCGTTGCGCCTGCGTCCCGATGTGATCGTGACCGACATCACCATGCCGGTTCTCAGCGGACTCGATGCGATCCGCATGCTTCGGGAAGCAGACTTCACGCCAAAGACCGTGATTTTGACCATCCATGCTGAAAAGGAATTCCTGAGCGCCTGCCTTGGTGAAGGCGCCCTGGGGTACGTCGTCAAATCTCGAATGAACGCGCACCTCGTTCCTGCGATTCAAGCTGCCCTCATTGGCGAGCAATACATTTCTCCGTTTGGCTTTACTTAGGCGCGAAAGCTGGCCGTTTTGATCCGCTCGAAAAACAGCACTAGGGATTTTCCTAGTTGTGCGCGCGCCTTGCTGAATCTAAGCTGCCAGCCAGTTCAGAGGGTCCTGCCGGAGCCTGGAGGTCGAAATTGGCAACGAATCCAAAGCGCAAGCCTCTTGCTTCCGGACTCAAAATCCTGGTGATTGCCACGATGGTGGCGACACTCCTGCCCGGTGATCTCCTGCCCGGGAACATCCTGGCGCAGTCGCCGTCCACTCCGCCGCCGCAATCGTCCGCGGCGGGAGCCCTGGCAACCCCGCCGCCGGCTGCAAAGATTCCTCCTGACCAGTTGGATTCTCTCGTCGCGCCCATCGCACTCTTCCCCGATCCAATGCTCGCGCAAACACTCGCGGCCTCGACCTATCCTCTTGAAATCGTCCAGCTTCAACAGTGGCTTGAAAAGAATTCCGGGCTGAAGGACAAGCAGCTCGCTGACGCCGTGGCGAAACAGGATTGGGACCCGAGCATTCAGGCTCTCGCTGGACTGCCCGACCTGGTTAAACGCCTGGCAAGTGACATCCAGTGGACCACCGATCTTGGAAACGCCTTCCTCGCGCAACAGAGCGATGTAATGGAAGCCGTTCAGCGCATGCGGGCTAAGGCCAAGGAGACCGGCAATCTGAAAACCACTGAGCAACAGAAGGTGGAAACCAAGGTCGTTGAAAACAAGAGCACCATCATCATCGAACAGGCGAATCCGCAAGTCATCTATGTACCCACCTACAATCCCACCGTTGTCTACGGAGCGCCGATATACCCGTATCCGCCCATCTACTACCCTCCCGTCGGATACTACGCGGCAGGCATGGCCATCTCTTTTGGCGTTGGCGTCGCAATGGGAGCGATGTGGAGCGGCGGGTGGTGCTGCGGCGCCGGCTGGGGCGGCAATAACGTCTATATCAACCAGCAAAACAACTTCAATCGCGTTGCATCCGGCAATCGGGTCGGTGGCGTGGGTGGTGTCGGCGGCGTTGGCGGCGTTGGGGGTGTGGGCGCTGTGGGTGGAGTCGGCGGTGTAGGCGGCGCAGGTGGAGTTGGCGGAGCCGGTGGTGTGGGCGGTGCAGGCGGAGTTGGCGGCGCCGGAGGAGTGGGTGGCGTCGCCGGCGCAGGCAACACATGGCAGCATAACCCGCAGCATCGCGGCGGTGCCCCGTATGCAGACCGGTCGACAGCGAATAAATACGGTGGTCAGGCTCGTG
>JBATYG010000143.1:0-9212 GCA_049673945.1 Occallatibacter sp. | reverse complement strand
TCGGCGCATCAATCGGCTTACGCCGGTCGTGCCTGCCGGTAGTCACCGATGGCTTTCGGTGCTGACCTCAGAAATCAGGTAAAACGATGACCCTCCAGGAACTCGTCAGTCTTGCGCTTAAGGTGAGTATCGTCCTCATCGTATTCGGCTTCGGGCTGCAAGCAACCACCGGCGACCTGCTGTACGTGTTGCGAAGGCCTGGCGTGCTGGTGCGCTCACTCGTAGCAATGTTCGTGGTTATGCCTGCGTTGGCCATCCTGTTGACCACCGGATTCCACTTTCAGCGGCCGATCATGATTGCGCTAATTGCTCTGGCGATCTCCCCGGTGCCTCCTGTCCTTCTACGCAAAGTGCATAAGGCCGGTGGAGCGGCGTCTTACGATCTCGGGTTGATGGTCACGGCGGCATCGCTATCCGTTCTGTACATCCCGCTCGCCGTGAAGCTCATCGGATACTACTTCCATCTGCCATTTGCCATGCGGCCGGCAGAGGTGGCGAAGCTGATTGGGTTATCGGTAATCTTGCCACTCGCGGCTGGCGCCGTGTTTGAGAGAGTGGCGCCCGCCGTCGCCGCGCGCATCGCAAAGCCCGCGGGAATCCTCGCCACTCAATCCTTGTCCGGACCTTTGTGCCGCTTGAATTTCTTCTTCACGTCAGGCGCAAATTCGCCAATGCTGTTGATGACAACTCCCACCCACGCTTGCGTGATCACACTTTGATATCCCTTGACCGTAATAGTCGGATTGTTCGGATTCCATGTGGCTCCGATCGCTCCCGCTCCGAACGCCGCCGCAAAAGGCATGATGTTCGGTCTGATCGATTGTTCATTCTTGCCATAGGTTAAAAAGTTTCTGATAAACGCGTGACGAAATCGTCGCCACCCTCCGTCGCACCGGCAGCGGTCGTAGCGTGGTTCCCATCCAACGATTCCCTGGCCCAGCGAAGTGAATGAGTTTTGGATGGTATTCGTTGCCTGATTGGAGCCGAGGCGTTTAACGAAACCAGGAAATCCATCTCCCCATGCCGGCGGCGTATTCTTCACTTGATCATGCAACGCAAAGAAACCGGTCTTGATATAAATGCCGGGCGTCGTAAAGGTCTGGCGGATATAAAGCTTGAAACGCTGGTGGCCGTTCAACGCAACTCGCGGTGCATCCTTCGGAATGTATGCGCCATACAACCAGTTAACTGGAAGCTGGGTGTTTACTGAGGGCTGCGTTGGCGCCTGACTCGTCCCTTGTGCGAAGCAATTCACAACGAGCACCGTCAAAAGAATCGCGACCGCGCAGCTTCTCGCTTTCCCGGGTGGCGTTGAACCGGAAAAAGCCGATCTGAATCTGCGGCCGGTGGCTGCGCGGAACAACACCTGCATGTCTAGGTACAGGGTTCGCATGTTCCTCTCCGGCCGCTTCAGGCAACATCTTCGCCAATCATGGGCCCCGCCGCACGCGGAGGAGAATCTCCGGTCGCTACGCGGCTGTCGGCTGCTTCTTGGCGCCCACGCCCGTCGGCTGTTTCATGAAGGCAGCCTCTTTGCCAAACTCCAGGAACTGGTGCTCGTCGAGATGTCCAAAGAGCTCGATCATTTTTGCGACCAGTCCCGTCCATCCCGTCTGGTGGCTGGCTCCAAGCCCGGCGCCGTTGTCGCCGTGGAAGTACTCGAAGAAGAGCAGGTAGTCCTTCCAGTTGGGATCGGTCTGGAACTTCTCAGTCCCTCCGAATACCGGCCGCCGGCCCCATTTGTCGCGCAGAAAGATTCGCGACAAGCGGTTTGAGATCTCGTGGGCCACCTGAAAGAGGTTCATCATCTTGCCCGAGCCGGTCGGACACTCGACCTTGAATGTGTCTCCGTAATAGCCGTAGTACGTCAACAGTGCGCGGATCAGGAGCGCATTGACTGGCATCCATATGGGACCGCGCCAATTGGAATTGCCACCGAACATGCCCGTATTCGATTCCGCCGGCAGATAGTCCACGGAGTAATCCCTGCCGCCCGCATGGATCACGTAGGGATGGTCCTTGTGATAACGGGAAAGCGCTCGAATGCCATAAGGACTGAGGAATTCGTTCTCGTCGAGCATGCGCGAAAGAATGCGGCGCAGCCGGTCGGGGTTGACCAGTGCAGCGATGCCGCGTTCCGCATACCCCAGATGCCCCGGCCCGGTTGGATGAATGCCGTTGCGCAGTTCGGGCATTCGCTGGAGCAGTTCCGCCAATCTCTTCATCGTACGAGGGACGCGTTCTCGCTGCCACGGCTCGATCACGGTTGTGGCGCACAACGGCAGCAGACCCACCATCGAACGCACCTTAAGCCGCTCGGAGCTGCCATTGGGGAAGCGCAGCACGTCGTAGTAGAAACCATCCTCCTCATCCCACATGCCCTCTGTCCCGGTCTGGTTCATCGCATTCGCTATCCAGAGGAAATGCTCGGCAAACTTCATGGCCAGGTCTTCGTAGAAATTGTCGTGGGCTGCCAGTTCCACGGCGATCTCAAGCATGTTCTGCGAGAACATCGAGACCCATGCTGTGCCATCGGCCTGCTCGAGGTAACCGCCCGTGGGCAGTGGCGAACTGCGATCGAAGACGCCGATGTTGTCCAGCCCGAGGAAACCGCCTTCAAACAGATTCTTGCCCGAGCGGTCTTTGCGATTCACCCACCAACTGAAATTCAGCATGAGCTTCGCAAACGAGCGCTTGAGGAAGTCGAGATCGCCTTTTCCGGTTTCCGCCTGTTCGCTTCGATACAGGAAGATGGTGGCCCAGGCGTGGACAGGCGGATTGACGTCGCTGAAATTCCACTCGTATGCGGGAATCTGGCCAGTCGGATGCAGGAACGATGCCTCCAGCATCAGGTCGAGCTGCTCCTTCGCGAAATCGGTGTCGACGATGGAGAGCGCTATGGTGTGGAATGCGAGATCCCACGCGGCATACCAGGGATACTCCCATTTGTCGGGCATCGAAATGACGTGTTGATTGAGCATGTGATACCAGTCGCTGTTTCGCATGCTCCGCGCGTTGGGCTTCGTCGGATCGACGCCGTGTTCTTCGAGCCACTTGTCCACATCGAAGAAGAAGAACTGCTTGGACCAGAGCATTCCTGCCAGCGCCTGCCGCATGACCAGTGCTTCATCGGCGCTCACACGCGCCGGAGTCACAGCCTTGTAGAACTCATCCGCCTCAGCCTGCCGCGACCGCATCGTCGTGGCAAAATCGCTGAACGCATCGCCGATGGCCTTGGGAGCGACATTGGTGAGGCGTAGACGGATGATGGACGTTTTTCCCGCACCCACGTTCAACTGGTGATGCGCGGCACACTTGGTTCCCGTTCGAGCGGGATTGACGGCGTTATGATCTCCCTTGACCACGAAATTGTTGATTCCGTCTTTAACGTATGGGGAGTCGTTGGCCGTTCCGAAGATGCGCTCGTTGTTGGTCTCGTTTTCGGTGAACAGCAGCGGAACGTCTCCTTCGCAGTAGAGATACCGGTCACCCAGATCGGCTTGCGACGCTTCCACAACCGCGACGCCCTTCTTGCCCGACACCTGCTTCAGCGACGGCCTGGCGGTACCCGGCCACCACGTCCAGCTATTGCGAAACAAGAGTGTCGGCAGAAGATGCAGCATAGCTGCTTCGGGCCCACGATTGCTTACGGTGATCTGGATCAGGATGTCTTCAGGGTCCTGCTTGGCGTACTCCACGAAAACATCGAAATAACGATCTTCGTTGAAGATGCCTGTGTCCAGCAGTTCGTACTCAAAGTCCTCCCGGTTGCGGCGCTTGTTGGTCTCGATCAACTCGAGGTATGGATATTCGCCTTGCGGATATTTGTAGAGGTACTTCATATAGGAATGCGTCGGAGTGCTGTCGATGTAGAAGTAGTACTCTTTCACGTCTTCGCCATGGTTCGCTTCGCCATTTGTCAGGCCGAAGGCGCGCTCCTTGAGGATTGGATCTTTGCCATTCCATAGCGCCACACTGAAGCACAGAAGCTGCTTGTCGTCACTGATGCCGGCCAGCCCGTCCTCTCCCCAGTGATAAGCGCGCGACCGTGCCTGGTCATGGGTGAAGTACTCCCAGGCGTCTCCGTTCGGGCTGTAGTCTTCGCGAACCGTTCCCCACTGGCGTTCGCTGAGGTAGGGTCCCCATTTTCTCCATGGAACATTCGCGTTGCGCGCTTCCTTCAATCTGGTGGATTCAGGATTTTGTGACACTTGATACCTCATTTCTCGTCGGGCGTACTCGCAGGCTCTCTGCGATTCTCGCGATTCTGTAAGCCGCGACCTCCAAGGGCCCTTATGGCGCCGGCACAACGCGATAGTAGACGCCGTTTGCGCCGTAAGATGGCTGAAACCATGTGTTGCCGCACAGGTAGTACGCCATGCCACCGACGGTGGGCTTTGCACAACCTGCTGGTACCGTAGCGACGATTTCTCCCATTGAATAGGAAGCGCTTGCAGCTCCCGCCGCGTTGTTTGCTGAAGCTGCCGCGCCTGTCGCCACCCCAGCCGCGTAGGCGTTGGATGTAGCAGCGTTGTTATTCGCCGAAGCGATGGCCGCTCCGGTCGCTACGCCAACAACGACGCCCGCCGCCGCTGCCCCGGCGGTGGACCAGCCGCCGCAGTTGTAGCAGCCGGCCGAGTAGGAGTTGACCACGACGGGTGGGTGATACACCGCAGCTGTTGCGCCATAGTAATGATCGCTGGCGTATACGGTCGAACCGGATGAAGTGGTTCCAACAGTGCCGACACCGGCATAATGGGTCGCGGAACCCCCGGATCCATTGGTCGCCGTCGTAGTCCCCGATCCTTCGCCATGATATGCACTGCCGCCGTGTGCGTTCGTCGCAGATGTTCCTTGCCCGGCGGTATGGGTCGCAGAACCACCATAGGCATTTTGCCCAGTCGTGCTTCCCGACCCTTCAGTATGGGTTGCGGTATCGCCATATTTATTGGCATACGTTGTGCCCTGGCCGGCGGTATGCGTCGCCTCTCCTCCGTAACCGTTGGTACGGGTCGTTGAATTTGAACCCGGTGCATGGTAGGTTGAGCCCCTGCCATACCTGTTCGCATGTTGTGCCAACGCCGCTCCAAATGGCATGAGGGCGATCATTGCAATTACAGGGCCAAGCACTCGCTTATTCATGGCGTGCCCTCGCTTCCGCGTTACCGGTTATTTCGTTGGACTTGCCACAGGCTTCGCGTCTTTCTGCGGCTTGTAGCTTCCCGCAGGTCGATCGGGTGCGGCAAATGGAATATGCTTCGCGCTGCTGGCTTTCGCGGTGCTAAAGGAGCCATCGGGAACAGCGAGGTTAAGCTTCCAGTCGCTTAAGATGAGCCCATGACGCGATTGCGTTGGATCATCAGCATAAATTGCGCGGACCATCCGCGGTAATTTGTCCTCGGCGCCGATCCACACCTGGATGAAAACCCCTCCACTGTCATACGCCACAATGTCAGTGGTCGTTCCCCCCACGATTCTTGACTGCCCAACGTAGAATGCAACTCGCAGGCCTTGCGCAATATCCTTGTAGGGGTCCGTCACGAGCATGTCATCGAAGGGAAAGTAGATTGCGGCAGAGTGAAAGGCTGTCCCGAGCATGCCATCGACGGTCGGGGGCGCGTCGGCTACGGCGACAAAGTTTTCGGCTGGTGAATATGCCATCATCGTCTTGCCGTCGTAATAGAACTCCGAAGCGGGACCATCCCCGGAGGTGATGACGCGAAGTTTGTCAGGCCGCTGCAGGAGCACGTCCGATTTAGTGCCGTAAACCAGAGGAAAGCCCAAACGACTTGGGCTCTCAAACGTTTCTACCGCCGTGAATTCAATTGAGCGAGCCGCAGCGAGCCGTGCGCAGGCGGCCTTCAGAATTTCAATGGCCCTGGGCTCAATTGCCGAGCTCGCCTGAGCGGTTCCAGGGCCCTCGGCCGCAACTGCCCCGTCTGTCGCGGCCTGAGGTGCCGGATTTGTCGAAACCTGGGCGTCACCGACGCACGCGACTACTGCGATCACGCCCGACGCTCCGAGCAGTCGCATCGAACAACCAAACTTATAAGTGGCCATACAGCCCTCTGAGATCTGTGAAGACCAATGCCGCGGTTACTACGGGATCATTCCACACTCGAACATCTTGTTCGCGATAGGCGCCGCTACCTTGTTGATAAAGAGCGTCCGCATTTGCGGATCGTTCTTTAGAAATTGGATGGCCTTTTGTTGCTGCGGCGTTGGTGGTGCCTTTTGCTCTTTTTCCATCCACAACTGCTGGCAAGTTGAGTTCTGGTATTTCTGAATGACCTTGGTGGCAACCTGGTCCAATATCGGGTGCTGATCCTGAGCCTGCGTTCCACCGACTAGCGATAACGCCAGGGGCGAGACCAGCAAACAAGCGATCGTGATCCGAGCGAGCAACATCATGTTTTCTCCTCATCTTGGTGCAACAGATTCTCCGCTCTTTACTTGAAGGTGTACGTGGCGCCAATCACAGCTCCGGACATGGTGACGTCGAGAAGATTGCCTCCGTTGGTGTAGTCCACATCGAGGTAGCGATACCCCGCTTGCAATTTCCACTTCCGCGAGAGGCTGAATCCCAGGGCGCCACCGAATTGGTACTCGAGTTGCGAGCCCGCGCCCCAGCCCCCTACGTCACCGAATACGATCAAAGTGGCTTTGGGAGACAGCTCCGTTTCGATCCTTCCGCCTACCAAAGGATCCACCCAGTTCAGCGTGTTGGAAAAATTCAGCCCCAGCTGGGACGGACTGAATGAGAGATTTTGTGCGACGTGCCAGTAGCGAACGCCTGCCAGGGCATCCACCTTGAACTTGGGCGTATCCACCACCCGACCGCCCAATTTAGGAGTCAGGATGACTTCATCCAGCTTCACATTCGCGCTTGTCGCCGGAATATTCGGAAAGGGGAGGGATTTGTCATCGCCGAGCCTGATCCAGATGATGTCGACGGGAGTAACGATATGGTTGTGGCGGGCATCCACCGTAGCCATGATGCCGAAGCGGAAATTCGACAGAAGATCTGCCGGGCTCGCGTGCACCGCCGCATCCCGGCCCAATACCCCTACAGACCCGTGAACTCCCGCGAGCCAGAGGTAGGGGCTCAGAGCAACGTGCCACTGGTCGTCCATCACAGTTGAGCTCGGCGCTGACGTGCTTGCTTGGGTCGAACTCTGAGGAGTTGGGTCATTTGGCGGATCTTCTGCCCTGGTGAGCTTTCCACTCAAGCACGACGCAGCCAAAAGCAGAACCGATAACCGCACGCCTGATCTAAAAAATCGAATTGATCGAAAATCCATTTGCAAATCTCCTGGTCGACGCCTTCACGCTTGCGAAGCGCTCTCCTGCATCGCGATTCCCATTCGAGAATTGGAGCCGAGCCTTCAACACCCGGTTGGGAAAAATGGCTTTGAATGCAGGCCTGACTGGGATGGCGCCGGGCGGCCGTTGTGATCCGCCCAGCGCGAAGGCTTCCCTCTCAATCGCTGGGCCCTTTGGAAGCCGTCGCTGCCTCAGCCATCCTTTTCGTCATCTCAGCTTTGACGGCGTCGAGGTTGAAGCTCGCGCCATGCTGCATCGGAGGGAAATCGATGAAGGTCTGGAGTTCCTTCCATTTACCGGAAACATTTGTCTCCCTCTCTCTCTTTGGTTTGTTAGCCATGTTTTGCAAGGCCGGCCTTTCTTTGACCGTGGCTGAAGCCGCGAAAGCTCTTATGCGATTCGGCCAGCGCAACGCCGTCCGGAGTCATGACGGCTCTTAGCTGCTGGTCTGCATGGGCGCGCTCTGCCAGCGCTCTCGGCGGGCTTGCACGCGCAAGCTATCCCGTGGCGTCAGGACTTGGGCGGGTAATCCTTCAGGAGCTTGGCCATCGCTTTGTCCAGATTTTTCTGATTCTTCTCGGAGTTCTGGCTTGGATCCAGTGTCTTGGTTGCGCGGCCAGTCCAGACAAGTTGCTTCGTCGTCGGGTCATACATGTCGAGAACGATCGTCCCGATATCGATCGTCGAGCTTTGCGCACTCGCCATTCCGCCGCCCCATCGGCCGCCCATACCGTATGCGTTCCACTGCTTCTGCTGCTGCAGCGCGGTTTGATAGGCAATATGAAGATCGGCGTTGTCGCTCTCGCTCACGGTCAGACCCTTGGCCGACAACTGGGTGTTGACCGCATCCTTGATCTGCTGGTCTTCGATCTGATTCGGGTACTCCGCGCCTTCCACTTTGACCCACTTGTAGGTGTGAAATTTTGAAAAGTCCACTCCGGGCATGTGGTTGTTTGTTACGCTTTGTGCACCGACATTGGATGTGATCAGCATCAGCATCAAGCCAACCCCGATCGCCACAGCGGCCTTTTGCGTTTTCTGCAGCATGATTTTTCCTCTCTGAATGGGATATGGAATCGCCGACTGAACGACGTCCGCGTCTCAGCCACTCTTCCTGCTGGTCGAATCGAATCTGCGATGCGTGCGCCTATTGCATTGCAGCTTTTCGCAAAAGCAGCACAGTGCTTCCGCGTATCGCAGACCTCTGGATTTTTGGGGGCCCTACGGACTCACCGGCTCTGGCTCCGGCTGCCTCCAGCTCTGACTAGCTGAGACCGAAGGCGAACTGCTTCGAGTGAGCCTCCGGCAGTGGAGGTTCGGTGGCGGTGTCCACGATTAACCGAGGGGGGCTCTGGCTGATGCAGCGTCCAGCCAGATCTACTGCTTCTGGTAGTTGCTGTTCTGCACCGCGATTGTCAGTTGCTTTTTCACTCCGTTAATCGTCTGCGACGAGACATGATTGGGCCCGCCCGGGATGGGACTGAACTCCGCTTCTACTGTGACCGCATCGCTCGGGTCATCCAGATAGGATGCAATCGACAGGCTCACGATGTTCTTCTGCGCTGCATCCATCACCAGAGTCATCTTGTCACCCTGTTTTACGTAATTTGAAATCACCGCTTTATATTGTCCCGGCCCGCCAGGCGTCGGACCCACCATGATGTTGCCCTTTTGGTAGGCTTGGTCGATCGCTTCCTTGTCGGGTGGTAGATACTGCTGAATCAGCGCTTTGATCTGCTCAGCGTAGTCCTTGTACTCCTCCGTCTTTTTCTCGACGACATGCCTCTTTAGCCGTCCGCCGCTCGGTGCAGCAGGAGCTGCGGCGTCCAGAGGAGTCTTTTGCGGCTTGCCGTCGGGACCGAGACGAACCTGAAAATGCTCCTGCTTCC
>JBATYG010000142.1:0-3638 GCA_049673945.1 Occallatibacter sp. | reverse complement strand
TCGACGCCAACATCAGGCAGAACGATCACCTCGCGTTCGCCATCTACTGGGTGCCCGTCAGCACCACCAACTACAACGGCCCGGTGCGTTCCTCCAATTTCTGGCATCACTCGCAGATGAACAATGCTTTCTCGTTGATCTGGAATCACACTTTCTCGCCCACCTTGCTGAACCAGGCGCGCGCCAACGCCGCCGGCTGGCGCTGGAATGAAGTCGATACCAACCCGCAGGAAGCCTTCGGACTTCCTCAGTCCAACATCGATAACATGGGCACGCTTTGCAGCACCGCCTGCTTCCAGTACTTTGGCGCGCCTGGCCCCAGCAACCTCAACCAGTGGACCTACGACTACAACGACGTGCTCACCAAGATCCTCGGGCGTCACAGCCTCAAGATGGGCGGCGATTTTACGCGTCTCTATTACCTCAACAATCCTGTCTATGCGGCAAGGCCTCAATTCACCTTCCGCAACCTCTGGGACTTCGCCAACGATGCGCCTTACTCTGAGACCGGCCAGTTCGATGCGGCAACCGGCATTCCCTTCGCCAACCGGCAGGACAATCGCGTGAATCTCTATGGAGTCTTCCTTCAGGATGATTTCAAAATGCGTCCGAATCTCACCATCAATGCCGGCATCCGCTGGTCTTACTTCGGTGGCTTCTACTCCAAGCAGGACAACCTCTCTGTGCAGCGCTTCGGCGCGGCGCCTGACACGCTCAACGGTCTTAACCTCCGCGTCGGCGGCAAGCTCGCTACACCGCAGAAGTGGAACTTCGGTCCGCAGCTTGGCTTCGCATGGCTGCCCGCGCACTCACAGGGCCGCGTAGTGGTTCGCGGCGGATTCGGCATCAACTACAACCAGAATGAGATCGCCATTCAGGCTACCGGCAACGGCAATCCGCCGAATGCCATCCAGGCGTCCTTCTGCTGCGCAACGCCAACCGCGCCGGTGCCGGCCATCCTCTATCAGACGGCGACCGACATCAATTCCATCTTTGGCTATCCGCCCAACCCGGCAACCATCACTACGTTCGGGACGGACAACTTGCCGGTCCCGGGTAGCAGTCCGGTATTCGTCACCGGGTTCGACTCGAATCCGAAGACGATCGCGAACTACCACTATTCGCTCGATACCCAGTTCCAGTTCCCGTTCGAGATCGTAGCGTCACTCGGTTATCAGGGCGGCGAGATGCGCCATCTGATCACTCAATCCAACTACAACGCCATTGCGGCCGCGTACGGGCAGCCGCTCAACCCGCAGGTCAACGTACTTGACTTCTACTCGAATTCCGGCTCATCCAACTACAACGCGATGATCGCCACGCTCAATCACTCGTTCGCGCATCAGTTCAGCATTGAAGCGCAATACACATGGGCCAAGGCGATGGATGAGAACTCCGGCCCATACGAGGAAGATCCCTATCCCTTCAACACGCACGCGGCGTACGGGCGTTCCGACTACAACGTGCAGAATGCCTTCAAGGTCTTCGGCCTCTGGCAGCCGGTCTTCTTCCGCGGCGAGCATAGTTGGGCCGAGAAGGTTGCCGGAGGGTGGTCACTGAGCGGCATTTTCAACGATCACAGCGGCTTTCCCTTCAACCCTGTTTACAACGCGGTCACCTCGGGAGGCCTCTACTACAACGGCAGCGGCTACTCGCAGCTAAGGCCCGCGCAATATCTTGGCGGCGCCGGCCGCAAGACAAACAACGGCAGCTTCATGCAGGCTACCAACCCCAACTTCGGCGGCAACGGCACGCAGTTCTTCGCTCCGCCGCTTTTTGAAAATGGGCCGGCATTCCCGGCAACAGCAGCTCCGCCTACGCCGGGTATCGGTCGCAACAGCCTCAATGGCCCTGGCTACCTGGGCCTTGATGCCTCGCTGGCCAAGGCATTCGGCCTCCCGAGTATGCGGGTCCTCGGCGAGCACTCACGCATCGAGGTGCGCGTCGACACCTTCAACCTGCTGAACAAGAACAACCTCGACACGGCCCGGATCGATAACGTCCTCGGTTCGGTCAATCCCGATGGCTCCATCAACTCAGTGAACTCCGACTTTGGCGTTGCCGGCGGATCGCTGGGCAGCAGAACGGTCCAGCTGCAGGCTCGCTTCAGCTTCTAGTCTGCGGCAGATTGCTCACAGCGGGGTGCGGTCGATGCGCCCCGCTTTTTCTTTGCGTCAGTGAGAAAGAACCCCGCTTTGTATCAGTGAGGGAACCTCGATCAGCGCGAGCCCGTTCACCGGCAGCGTCAGCGTGAGTGCACCGTCGACGAGCTTGCGCCGTTCCGGCTCCGGCAGCATCGAGGCTTCGTTCAGCTTCGCGATCTGCGCCTGCGTCGGGTAACGCGGACTGCCCATGGCGCGATACAGCGTCAGCGGGTTGCCATGCGTCTCGTCCACACGCTGAATGGAGACTGTTGCATGCGCCGGCACGTTCTTGAAGGTGAGCTGAAACGTTCGCGGTCTCCCCGCAGCCAGCTTGTCCATATCCACCAGGTTCCACGCGGCAACCGCAAGCGAATCGTCTCCGCGGCGCGTCACCAGTACATTGTCAGAGGTGTTTGCCAGCCGCACGTCGCCGAGTTTGTGCAGCAGCGCAAAGTCGTAGAAGCTCGGCTTCCTGATGCCTCCCGCGGCAATCAAGCCGAAGCCGCCGTCGAAAGGCTCTTTGGGCACGCCACCTTCTTCAAAGACATCGTCAAAGGTCCACCACGACATGAACTTCACGTTGCCGTCGCACTGCGCAATGTCACGGGCCAGCGCCGGACCCACGTACCAGCTATCGCGCGCGTGCAGCTCTCCGTACGAGGGAACATTCCACTCCGTCCACATCAGCGGCAGCCTGGGAAAGGGCGAAGCCGCAATCTGATCGTGAACCATCTTGATTGCGCGGCAAACGCGGTCGTGCATGGGAATGTCCTCATGGGTGCCAAAGAGATTCTCAACCGTGTCATCGGCGTAGCCATGCGATGAAACAAAATCCACCGGCACGCTGTTCTCGTGGGCAAAGTCGAGAAACGCCGGCACCCATTGCGCCGCCGCAGTCGCCGGGCCGCCCACGCGCAGCCGCGGGCTCACCGCCTTGAGCGCCCGCGCCGTGTGCTCATAGAGCTCAAAATATGTCGGCTGCTTCGGCTCGCCGCCCCAGAAATCGATGTTGGGTTCGTTCCACACTTCGAAGTACCATTGCGCAACCTCGTCGATTCCGTAGCGCGTTACGAGGTGTTGGGCAAAGGCATGGATCAGCGCATCCCACTTTGCATAGTCTTTCGGGGGCGCTACGTTCTGCTTGTACCAGAAGGGATGAATTGCCTGCCGCGACGCTAGCTTATAAGGCATGAAGCTGATCTCTACAAATGGCCGCACGCCCCGCGCCAGCAGCCCGTCGTAAATCTCGTCGACATAAGTGAAGTTGAAGACCGGGTTGCCATCCTTGTCCTCGTCATAGACGCCCACGTCGTCAAGAAAGATCGCGTGGAAGCGCACGTAGCGCATCCCCACCTCGGCGTGAACTTGTTTGAGATCCCTTAGATAGTTCTCGCGCATCGCCAGGCTCGCACGTCCCGATCCAAAAACCTGGTCCCAGAAGTGAGCAAAGGGATGTGCCGGCGCGTGCGCGTCGATCGTCACGTTCTCGAAGGC
>JBATYG010000141.1:0-7274 GCA_049673945.1 Occallatibacter sp. | reverse complement strand
GACCCCACCAGCGATGACGAAGTGCGCGCTCTTCTCGCAGCGGCGCGCGGCTTTGGCGAAATACCATAGCCCTTTACTTCGCGGGTTTCTCCACTTTGCTAACCCTCTTTTTCGCGGGCGCTCTCGGTGCAGCGGCCTTCTTTGCCGCAATCTTCGGCTTCGCAGCTTCCTCAATGCCGCCGTTGAGCAACGCCGCCCAGCGCAGCTCCGGCGCGTTCGGCGCAAGCGCGGCTTTGGCGATTGCCAGATCGGCAACCTCACGCACGATCCACTCGAAGTTGGCCTCGCCTACCGAGTGCAGATCGGCATCGGGCGCCGGATTCATGAAGTCGATCGCGTAGGGAATTCCATCTTCTACCGCAAACTCCACCGTGTTGAGATCGTAGCCAAGCGCGCTGCACAGCGTGAGCGCATCCTTTTCCACGCGCGCAAGCAGCGCGGCATCGTACGCGGGCGGGTTCTGCAGATAACGCTCATGGTGCGGACGCCGCGGATCGTAGGGCATGATGCGCACCTTCTGCTGCCCCACTACGTAGCAACGAAAATACTCATTGAAGTTCACCGCTTTCTGGTAGGTCATGCACAACTGGTGCGACTGATCGTAGGCGCGAAAGAACTCCTCGCGGCTGTGGATGTGGTGCACATCGCGCCACCCCCCGCCATCGACCGGCTTCAAAAATCCGTGCTCGCCTACATACTCAAAGACGCGGTCCCAGTCCAGCGGAAACTCGAGGTTGCGCATCGAGCGGTCCGTCGTGCCGTCGGGGTGCTTCTTGTGCGGCAGAATCACTGTCGGCGGCACGGCCACGCCAAGCTTCGCCGCCAGCGAGTAGTTGAAAAACTTATCGTCCGCCGACCACCAGAAGGGATTGTTGATGATGATCGTCCCATTCAGCGCGGCGTGTTTCAGATAGGCGCGATAGAAGGGGATATCGTGTGAGATGCGGTCGACGATCACCGAATAGGGCGGCTCCTTGTCGAGAAGCACAGCGCCGGTCTCCACAAACTCCGCTTCGACGCCCGGAACATTGCGAGCGTTGATGTGTTCCACCAGTGCTCCCGGAAAACTGTTCTCCATCCCGAACAGAACGCCGATCTTCTTCATGCTCCTCCCCCCACCGCGAAATCCAACGCCACCCGCAACCGCTCGGCCGACGGCACAAAAGAACAGTGTACGGTAGCGGCAGTTGCCTGAATGTCGAGGAAGGCATTCGCCGGGTTGACCGCGAGAGAACCGAATATCTGCATATCTGCAGAAATACCGCGGCAAGTGCTGGACCGACCTGCATCTATACGACTTGATGATCCTTATGATCCTTGCACGTGAAGACGAAGATTCCGCGGCGCGTGTCATTCTGGGCGCGATGCAGGCCGAGCCGGAGCTGGTCCCGGTCGCCGCCACCGGGGCGGCAAAGTAAGCAACTCCCCGGGCGCAACGGCCACTCTTAGTTCTGTAAGCAAAGCGGCTGTTCGCCCGGCCTCATCACCGGACCTCATCGCCCGACCCGAGTGCCCGGCCCGAGATCCGGACCAGCCGTTTCCGTCAATGTTCGTGGGCCGGCCCGCAAGCTTCCCCGCCCGCGGCAAACCGGCACCGGTACGGCGGAGAATTTCATCTGCGCAGCGGTGGAGAAGAAGCCCTCCAGATGAAACCCTCCCGCAGACCCCAAGGAGGAACTTCATGGATCAACGACGATCAGCCCCATCCGTCCAGGACGATGTGCTGCGTTCAACCGATCACAGCAAGCTCACCCCGGAGGAAATTGCGAAGGCAATTGCGCATCACAACAAGCATCATCCGCAGAACAAGATGGAGGCCTCAGGCAAGAGTGGCGTCGCCAAAAGCCAAGGCTCAAAGAAAAATAAATAGTGCAGAATGCATTCGGATGGAAGCGGGCGCCACCTGTGGGGGTGGCGCCTGCCATATAAGATCGCACTACAGAAATGACCCGAAGCTATTGCTCTTCGTTGATCTGCGTCAGCAGATAGCGCTCGTAGCCCAGTTCCTTGATCTTGTGCGCCTGCGCCTCGAGCCAGTCGACGTGACCTTCTTCATCCTTCAACAATCTCATGAAGAGGTCGCGCGAACCGTTGTCGCCGTTCTCCACGCAAATGCGGATCGCCTCGTTGTAGAAGGCTACGGCCTCGATCTCCAGCTTGAGATCTTCCTCGATCATTTCGCGCACACTCTTGCCCACCGAGAGTGACAGCGGTTGCATATTCGGTATGCCATCGAGAAACAGGATGCGCTCCATCAGCGCTTCGGCATGCCGCATTTCGTCGATCGACTGCTTCTTGATCGCCTTCGAATAGCGGCCGTAGCCCCAGTTCTCGCTCATTTCAGCGTGCAGAAAATATTGGCTGATGGCGGTGAGTTCATCGCGGAGGGCGTGATTCAACTGCTCAAGAACTTTCGGATTTCCTTTCATGGCTCTCCATTCTCGCATTCTGAAAAGTTGACTTGCACGCACAGCGCCTGATTCAGCACCTGTCCGGCTCAGCGCCCTGCAATGTTCTTCAATTGCCCGAGATGATTCATGTCATGCCCGGCCATTGTTTCCACGATAGTCTGAAACGTCATCGCGCCGCGTTCAGGATGCGTGACAGGTTTGCTTGCCGAATGCGGCAGCGTTCTGTGGATCAGCGCGAGATTCCAGGCACGCGTTCCCCCGAAGGCTGCCAAAGCCTGTGACGCGGTGATGCCGCCATAGGTCGCGGCCCACTTCTCCTGATCGAAGGGCTGCAGAACGTGATGATCCTCGGCCAGCGTCTGGCGCAGCCTGAAGCCGAAAGCGATCTCACAGTCGGCCAGATGCGCGATGATCTCTATCGGACTCCACTTGCCGGGCGCGGGCTGCCGGGCAGCCTTCTCCCGCCCCATCACATGGACGAGTTTCGCAATCTCCTGCTCTGTCGCTCCAAGGATCTCTTCGAGCGGCCGTCCATCCAGATACTTGTTGTACGGGTTTAATTCGCTCATCTCAGATCTACTCCTCGTTGGCCCCTGGCCATGTTTCTACAGATACTCCTGCATCATCCGCTGCCACGTTGGCCAGTCGTGCGAATTCCATGTCTCCCACGTATACAGCTTATGCGGAATGCCCTTCCCGCTCATGATCCTATCAAGCTCCTGATTCTGCCCGAGGCACTGGTCATCCCAGCCCGTGGCGAGAATGTAGGCGTTGCGCCGGTAGCGCTCGAAAAACCACGGATCGGAGAGATTCGGCAGGTAGTGAAATGGCAGATTGAAGTAGCAGTCCTGGTCGTAGTAGCCGCCCAGAAAATTCGTCAGGTCAAAGGCGCCCGACATCGACAGCAGTCCCGTAAACACATCCGGATGCCGCAGCGCGATATTTGTCGCGTGATACCCGCCAAAGCTGAAGCCCATCGAGAGGAGGTGCCCGTCATGATTCGTTTGGCGGATCAGCGGCACCACCTCGTGGACAAGGTAATCCTCGTACTGAAGATGCCGCGCGATGCGCCACCGCGGGCTCACGCTGCGGTTGTACCAGCTCTCCATGTCCACCGAGTCGACGCAGAAAAACTGCAGACCTCCGCGCTCCACGCGCTCGCCCACCGCGCTCACCATGCCGCGATCTTCAAACTCGTAGAAGCGGCCGCCCGAGGTTGGAAACACCAGCACCGGCAGGCCCGCATGACCAAAGGCGAGCAGCTCCATGTCGCGTCCGAGGCGAGTTGAATACCACTTGTGATATTCGCGATTCATGGCTTGCCTGCTCCGCTGCGGTTCGGTAAGTCGGCGGTCAACTCTCGCGTGGCTGCAATTGGAGAAGCTGCGCTGTTCTTGATACTGTAACAGCCATAGGCACGCTGTTTTTGCGTGGATTTCCGGCCGGAACAAGGATGCCGGAACACGGATGAGGATCGCAAGGTTTGGATGTGACTCAAGACGCTCCTGACTATTTGCTCGCGTCCGGCGACGCACGGCATCCGCGGCTGAAGCTGCATCGAGGCTTTCAGAGCATTTACCTGCCTGACCATCGCGACATCATTGTCTATCTGCCGCCCGGCTACAACCAGGAGCCAGAGCGCACGTACCCCGTCCTCTATATGCACGACGGGCAGAATCTCTTCGACGGCGACACCTCCTTTGTGAAGGGCCGCACCTGGCTTATGCGCGAGCACGCTGACACCGCCATCGAGGCCGGTACCGTCGACCCGCTCGTCATCGTGGGCATCTACAACACCGGCGAGCGCCGCATCGCTGAATACACCCACGATCCCAGCCGCCAGATGGGCGGCGGCGAGGCCGACGACTACGGCCTGCTGCTCACGCGGGAGCTCATGCCCTGGATCGCCGCTCGCTATCGGGTGCTCCGCGACCGCGAATCCACCGGCGTCGGCGGCTCGTCGCTCGGCGGCCTTGTCTCTCTCTTCCTTGGACTACGCCATCCAGAATGCTTCGGCAAGCTCGCCGTGCTCTCCCCCAGCGTCTGGTGGAACCACAAGAGCATCCTCAGCTACCTGAACGAGCGCGCCCCTGAGATCTGGGTGCGTCCCCGCCTATGGCTCGATGCGGGCGACCGCGAAGGGCATAAGACCCTCCACGATGTGGAGCAGCTCAACCGCCGCCTCAAAGCCAACGGCTGGCGCCCCGGCGAAACGCTGCACTACGAGCGCATCCACGGCGGCACGCACGACGAAGCAAGCTGGGCCGAGCGCGTCGAGCCCATGCTGCGTTTTCTCTTTCCCTCCCGGAAGTGAGCAGGAGTATTCTTCTACACGTAAATTCGCATGGAAGTGGCCGGGCCACCCGTGCGGCAGGTTTGTCGTCTTAACTTGCAGACGAGGATGCGGCAGCAAATGGCTGTCTCTGCGCTGATACACAAGGCGGCAGTTTTCGACACAGTATTTCACGGGTATGAGGGACCACCCTTTTCGATCCGTTTGTGGGATGGCTGGCAGTGGTCCTCGCATCAACACGAAAGCCCTGTCTGCACGATTGTCGTCAACAGCCCCGACGCACTTGCCTCGCTCGTCGCCGATCCCAATGAACTCACTCTCGGCGAAGCTTTCATCCACGAGGAAGTTGACGTCGAAGGCGACCTCTTTTCGGTCTTCCAGATCGCCGAGCATCTCTTCGATCGGCCACACACTGTCACGCAGCAGCTCCTGGAGAAATGGGCAGGCACTGCTTTCGAGTTCTCTCAGCGGCTCAGGCACGGCGCGGAAAACTCCGAACGCCGCGACCGCGCCTCCATCGCCTATCACTACGATCTGCCCGTTGCCTTCTATCGGCCGTGGCTTGGCAACACGCTCGTCTATTCCTGCGCCTATTTCACCCGGCCCCAGGACCCGCTCGATAAGGCGCAGGAGCAGAAGCTCGATCTCATCTGCCGCAAGCTGCGCCTCCAGCCCGGCGAACACTTCCTCGATATCGGCTGCGGCTGGGGCAGCCTCGTACTGCACGCCGGAGGCTGCCGCCACGCACACGCCGAAGGCATCACGCTCAGCCAAGAGCAAGCCGCAACAGGCAAGCGACGCATCAGCGAAACCGGCTGCGGCAATCGCTGCTCCATCCAGTACAAGGATTACCGCGAACTGCCCAACGGCGAGCCACGCTACGACAAAATCGCCAGCGTAGGCATGTTTGAGCACGTGGGCCTCAAGAATCTGCCGCTCTACTTCAGCATCGCCTGGCAGTTGCTGCGCCCCGGCGGCCTTTTCCTCAATCACGCTATCGCGCGGTCTGAAACAGCACCAATCCGCGAAAGCTCCTTCATCGCCCGCTACGTTTTTCCCGACGGACACCTGGTCACGCTTTCTGAAGCTCTCCATGCCGCCGAATCCCAGGGCTTCGAAGTTCGCGACGTTGAAAACCTGCGCGAGCACTACGAGCTCACCCTGCGCCGCTGGATCGTGGGCCTCCGCCAGAATGAGGCGCGGCTCCTCGAGCTGGTGCCGCGCACCACTTATCGCATCTGGCTTCTCTACATGGCCGGATCGGCCGCGGCCTTCCATCGCGGCGCCATCGGCATCTACCAGTCGCTGCTCAGCCGGCCGAAAGACGGTCGCAGCGGCCTTCCACTGACAAGGAATGACCTGTACGCGCCGACAACGCCAAACGGCCGGAGATAGCAGCAGCCGAGCGGTCGCAGCTTTACCTGAAAATTCACGGCAAGCTTCAGATCGCGCCACCGCAGCCACTTCCGGATTTGCCTCAACCGCCCTCTTTCAGCGATACTTAGGTGTTGTCTTTTGTGCGGCTCAGCCAGCCGGGGCATCCGGCAGGTTTTGGCCCTATCTGGCTGATCGCGCCTGCGCGGGCCTTAAAAGACCCCCAAAGCGAACCAAGCATTGGATTTGAAAGGAACCGTATCGCCGTGGTCATGATTCGTTTGGCGCGTGTTGGCGCCCGCAAGCAACCCTACTATCGCATTGTGGTCATCGAGAAGGACCGCGCCCGCAACGGCCGGTCGATCGAAGTGGTGGGCACCTACAATCCTCGCACCAACCCCGCCTCCGTTGACTTGAAGCACGAGCGCATCGGCTACTGGCGCAGCGTCGGCGCCCAGCTTTCGTCCACCGTGGCCAAGCTGATTGAAAAGCACCCCGCGCCGGCCGCAGCTTAGAGCCAGGCCGGTTTTTCTTCGCCACACACCGCGCGTCTCCGCACCCGTTTCGCCGCTCACAGAGTTGCTGACGGGCGCGAATCGGTGTGCTACCATTCGGCACGATCCAAGTCACTCCATTTTGGACGTAAACGGTCAGAGGCAAGTAGATGACCCAAAACGATATGGTCGCAGTCGACGAGTTGGTTCGTGAAATCGCGAAGGCCCTCGTCGATGAACCGGATGCCGTTGAGGTGCAAGCCGTTGGCAGGGATGAAAATACCATCCTCAAGCTCAAGGTTGCGCCACAGGATGTAGGCAAGGTGATCGGCAAGCAGGGCCGCACGGCACGTTCCGTGCGCACCATTCTTGGCGCGGTCAGCATGAAGCTGCACCACCGCTACACGCTCGACATTCTGGAAGAAGACGACCAGGCTTAGCAGGACGCCGCGCGGCCGGGCGGTTTCGCCGGAGCAGACGATGACCGATCCCGGGCAATGGGCGTGGCTCGCGCGCATCCGCCGAACGCAAGGCCGCAAAGGCGAGGTCTTCGCCGATATCCTTACCGACTTCCCTGAGAAATTCGCCGAACGACGGCGCCTCTGGCTGCTGCCGCAGGCGGCCGATGCCGCGTCTCCACACGAAGTTGAACTCGTCGCCCACTGGCCCCACAAGGGCGGCATGGTGCTGCACTTTGCCGGC
>JBATYG010000140.1:0-3300 GCA_049673945.1 Occallatibacter sp. | reverse complement strand
TTGGCGACCTGCACGGCGAAGCCGCCGAGGTGATATTCGCCGTCGGGCATGCCGGCGGCGCTCATGCCGTCGGTGACGAGGATGCCGCGGTGCGGGCCCTTGGCGCTCCACCAGAGGCGGACGATCTCAGGCGCGACGTGGATGCCGTCGCAGATGAGCTCAGCAAATAATTCAGGCGTGGTGAGCACGGCGCCAAGGATGCCGGGCTCACGGTGGTCGAGCGGACGCATCGCGTTAAAAGTGTGCGTTGCGCTGACGGCGCCTTTGTCGATGAGAGTGCGGGTTTCTGCGGCGGTGGCATTGGAGTGGCCGACGGAGACGCGGACTCCGCGAGCTGTTGCATGCGCGGCGAGCTCGGCGGCGCCGGGCAACTCGGGCGCGAGCGTCATGAGGCGTGCGTGGCCATTGGCTGCATCGAAGAGCCGGTCGAAGGTGGCGAGGTCGGGCGCGAGCAAATGCGCGGCGGGCTGCACTCCGCGTTTGGCGTGCGAAAGAAATGGGCCTTCGAGATGAATGCCGAGAATGCGCGCGCGGCCAGGCGCGGGCGGTTGCTCGATGAGCCGGGCGAGACCTTCAAGAGCGCGCAGCGTGGCGTCGAGCGGGGCGGTGACGGTTGTGGCAAGAAAGCTGCCGGTGCCGCGCGAGGCGAGAAAGCCGGAGATGGAGGCGAGGGCTTCCGGTGTTGCTTCCATGACATCGTGTCCGGCGGAGCCGTGGAGGTGCACGTCGAAGAAGGCGGGCGCGAGGGTGGCGCCGGGATAGTCGAGGAGGCGCGGGCCGGCAGGCAACGCGGCCGATGCGCGGCTGGCGATCGAGAGGATGCGGCCGTCTTCAATTTCAACAACAGGGTGGTCAATCTGCGTGGTCTTGCTCGAGAGCCGGGCCGCGGTGACAACTGTGCGCATGGAGATGATTATTGCAGGCGCAGGGCGGCTGCGGGTGCAGGCGTGTATGGTGGTAGGCGTTAAGAAATCATGTTCGGAGGGACAGGCACGTGTTCAACCGCAGAGGTTTTTTGAAGGTGGCCGGGGCCGCATCGGCTAGTACGCTGACGAGCTCGCTGATTGCGCCGCGGCTCTATGCGCTGGGGGCTCTTGAAGAACCGCAGGGGCGCGCGATCGGGGCGAACGACCATATCCAGATTGCGCTGATCGGCGCTGGCGGCCAGGGCCAGGGCGATACGAAGACCGCAGTGCAGGTGCCGGGCGTGAAGCTGGTGGCGGTGGCCGATTGCTATAACGGGCGGCTTGAGCGCAGCAAGGAGATCTGGGGCGGCGATATCTTCACAACGCGCGACTACAACGAGATATTGGCGCGCAAGGATATTGACGCGGTGATCATCGGCACGCCGGATCACTGGCACAAGCAGGCGGCAGTGGACGCGATGAAGGCCGGCAAGGACGTCTACTGCGAGAAGCCGATGATTCACCTCTACGCCGATGGGCCGGAGATGATCGAGACGTCGAAGGCGACGGGGCGGATTTTGCAGATTGGCAGCCAGCGTGTGAGCTCGATGATCTACATCAAGGCGAAAGAGCTGCTGGCCGCTGGCGCAATCGGCAAGCTGAACATGGTGACGGCGCACTGGGACCGCAATTCATCGCTGGGCGCGTGGAACTACACGGTGCCGCCGGATGCTTCGACTGAGACCTGCGACTGGCCGCGATTCCTGGGCACGGCGCCGAAGATTCCGTTTAACGCGGAGCACTTTTTCCAGTGGCGGAAGTGGAAGGCGTATGGCTCGGGCGTGGCCGGCGACCTGTTTGTGCATCTCTTCAGCGGAACGCACTTCATTACAGACTCGCATGGGCCGACGCGCGGCATGGCGACGGGCGGGCTGCGCTATTGGAAAGACGGACGCGATGCTCTCGATGTGATGCTGGGACTCTTCGATTATCCCCAGGGATTTAATTTGAGCCTGCGCGTGAACTTTGTGGATGGCGGCGAAGAAAGCGAAGGCCTGGTGTTTACCGGCGATGAGGGGACGATGGAGATCGGCTGGAATGGTGTGACGGTGAACCGCGTGCCGCGCGAAACGGAGCCGGGGCTGACCATCGATACGTTTCCCGAGGCGATGCAGGCGCAGATCGAAGCCGCTTATCGGAAGAAGTATCCGCGCAAGCATCCGGAGGGCGCGCCGCCGGTGGGCTCGGAGCGGTATGCCGCGCCGGAGGGCTACAGCGACAGCTACGACCACTTCAAAAATTTCTTTGCCTCGGTGCGGTCGCGGCAGCCGGTGGTGGAGGATGCGGTGTTTGGCTATCGCGCGGCGGGTGCGGCGCTGTTGAGCAACCTGAGCGTCGAGCGCAACGCGGTGGTCGGATGGGATCCTGAAGCGATGAAGCTGGTGTAGCTTCGCGAAAGACAAGGCAGGGAGATGACGAAGCGGATCGGGATTCATCTGGGCACGGCGGGCGGCGCGTCGAACGCGATTGAGAAGGCGCGTGAGATCGGTGCGAATACGCTGCAGATCTTTACGTCGAGCCCGCGGATGTGGCGTGCGCCGAAGGTCGATCCCAAACAGGCGGAGCGGATGCGGCGGCTGCGTGCGGAGTACGACGTGGGGCCGCTGGTGGTTCACGCGAGCTACTTGGTGAACGTGTGCAGCCAGACGGAGAGCGTGCGGGAGAACTCCGTGACCGCGTTTCGCGGCGAGATTGAGCGGGCGCTCGCCTATGGCGCGGAGTTCCTGGTGCTGCATCCGGGATCGTGGAAGGGAATGACGCGCGATGAGGGCTTGCGGCTGGCGGCTGAATCGATCAAGTGCGCGATCGACGGGCAGCCGTGGCAGGGCACGCCTTTTCACATTCTGATCGAGAACACGGCGGGCGCGGAGTGCTCGCTGGGCGGCAACTTCGAGCAGGTGGCCGAACTGGTGGCGCTGCTACGGGCGCATGCGCCGGTGGGCGTGTGCCTGGATACGTGCCATACGCATGTCTCCGGCTACGACATTGTGACGCCGGAGGGCTACGAAGAGACGATGAAGCTGGCCGGCGCGACGGTGGGGTTCGATTCGGTACGGGTGTGGCACTGCAACGACGCCAAGGCGGCGCGGGGCTCGAAGCTCGACCGGCATGAGCATATCGGGCAGGGGAATATTGGGATTGAGCCTTTCCGGCGGTTGCTGAACGACAAGCGCTTCGGCCACGCCGCGTTTATCGCGGAAACTCCCGTAGACGAGCCTGGCGACGAGGAGCGGAATGTGCGAGTGCTAAAGAGCCTGGTGGGGTGATGGACAGGCCCGATGGCCTTAAGACGGCCGTGCCCATGCCTGCGTGGCTCAGTCCGTTGCTGCCGAGT
>JBATYG010000139.1:0-1647 GCA_049673945.1 Occallatibacter sp. | reverse complement strand
GCCGAGGGCAAAGAGCGGCCCAACGCGGGCTTTGCCGCGGGCGGCGACTGGCTGCTGGCCGCCATCACGCAGATCACCGGAGAAACGCCTCCCGGCGTGGGCGACGAGCTGCGCCTCAGCGAGGATTTGCATCTCGACAGCCTCGGCAAAGTGCAGCTTGAAGCCGCGCTTGAAGAGCGGCTGGGCGAGCTTCCGCTCGAGGCCGCCGTCGATGATGCGCGCACCCTGGGCGATCTGCGCCGTCTTGTCGGCGCTGAAACGACGGCTGCGCCCGCTGAGAACGCGCCGCCGCTCTGGGAGCGGCAGACGGCACAGTCCGGACCGGCTGCGCCCATCGCTCTGAATGCGGACGCCACGCGCATCGAGACAGCGGAGATTCCAGCGCCCGCGCCGCCGCCTGCCGCGCCGCCTGCACTACCGCACGAGCCGGCGCAGGCCTTCGCGCCCACGCCCGAGAAATCGACCTACATCTTTCCTCACTGGCCGTGGTGGAGACCCGTCGAGTGGATTCGCACTGCATTTCTTGAAACCATCGCGCAGCCTCTCGTGTGGTTCCTCGCCAACCCCAGGGTCCTGGTGAAGCCGTCGCTCGCACACGTCGAGCCGATGCTGATCATCTGCAACCACGTCACTGCCTACGATGGTCCGCTGGCGCAGTACGCCCTGCCTGCGCATATTCGCCGCAGGATTGCCGCGGCGATGTCCGGTGAGATGCTCGAGGATTATCGCCACTTCCGCAATCCCGAGAGAACGCGCGGCGAGGGGCGCTTCATGCTTTTCGGACCGCTGGCTTACCTGCTGGTCACCGCGCTCTTCAATGTCTTTCCGCTTCCGCGGCGGCGCGACTTCCAGCGCAGCTTCATGCATGCCGGTGAGGCGCTCGACCACGGCTATCACGTGCTGGTTTTTCCCGAGGGAACGCGCTCAGCTGCGGGAGCGCTCGCGCCTTTCCGCCCCGGCATCGGGCTGCTGGTGAAGCAGTCACAGACTGCTGTGCTGCCGGTTGCGATTCGCGGCCTCGGAGACCTGAAGGTCCGCGGGCGCGGCTGGTTCCGCCCGGGCACGATCGAGGTTCGCGTCGGCGCGCCAGTGCGCTTCCTTTCCGAAGAGACAGAAGCGGCCATCACCGTGCGCCTGCACGCCGAGGTAGAAACGCTGCTCACCGAACCATGAGGGCGAACGTCTACCCTTTCGGTTGTACGTAATTCATGGCAGAATGCATCTGTTGCGGGAGGTCATTCCCATGCGCCTGCTCTGCATGTTGTTTCTCGCGGCGGCTACGGTTGCCGCGGCACAGCCGGATTGGCATCCGGGCACGCAAAAAGACGGAGGCGTCACCCTGGCGCCTGCAAAGAACGGGCAAGCACAACCGGTACTCCAAAGCATCTACATCCCCGCGATACCCGGAGCGCCTTTTTCCGCGACGTTGCACACCGAATGGATACGGCCCAATGGCTCGGGGCAAACGATTGCGTTTGTGAATCGCCGCCTCATTCTCCGCGACAAGAATGGGAGGCTTCTCGAAGAGCGATGCGCTCTCACCCCGAAGCAGAATGGCGAGCAATCGATTCTCAGCATGCTGCAGTTTTACGATCCGGACCGGCACACCGGCTACGACTGCTTTGTGATGGGACCGCGCAAGGGCAC
>JBATYG010000138.1:0-1623 GCA_049673945.1 Occallatibacter sp. | reverse complement strand
GCGGTGTCCCTGTCAGGCGAAGGTGGTAGAGCGCTCGCGTGTCATGGCGCTCTATGCTCAAGCTACGCGTAATGAGCACGTAACAAACTTGATACGTTCGGCGAAAATTCGCAGGCACGCAATCTCTCATTAGCAGGCAAACGTTATACCGAAAAGAGCGATGCAGAATTGGCTTCCATCCCGGCGCTGGCTTGAGGGTCGAAAGGACCAGGTGGCAGCGTGGCTCGGTATGGGCATCTCGCCCGACCGGCTCGCGCTGACGCTGGCCCTCGGCTTCGCCATCGGGTGCCTTCCGCTGGTCGGAATCACGACCGCTCTGTGCCTCGTTGTTGCCGTCGTGCTTCGCTTGAATGTGCCCGCCATTCAGGCCGCCAACTACGCCGCCATGCCGCTGCAGCTTTTGTTGCTGCTGCCGTTTGTGCGTTTCGGCGGCCGTCTCTTCGCTTCAGGAGCGCCACCGGCGCTGGGCAAGACGCTCTTCCAGGGTCCGATGCTGCACGCGCTGGGCACCTCGGGCAAAATCGCCGGTCAGGCCGTGGGCGCGTGGGTCGTCTTCGCAGTGCCGGCAGTGGCGCTGATGACCTTTGCCCTGGCCGCGATTCTGCGGCGTGTGCCCGCACTTGCCGCCGAGTGCGGCGACTGAGATCTAACCCGCTTCCACCAGGCCGTACTTGCGCTGCCAGGCTTCCTTGAGGCGCGCCCACACGCGCGCAATTTCAGCTTCGGTTCCCTCGGGCGCCCTGCCCTTCTCAGGATTCGCAAACCGCGCCGCGTCCTTCTTCGCCAGTTCGAGCAGCGCGCGGTCGCGCACCAGGTTGGCCACGCGGAAATCCGGCAGCCCTGCCTGGCGCGTGCCAAAGAACTCGCCCGGGCCGCGCATCGCCAGATCCAGTTCCGCCAGTTCGAAGCCATCCTGTGTGCGCGTCATCGCGTTGAGACGCTCCTCGCCCTGCGGAGAGACGCGCTCTCCAGTCACGAGAATGCAGTAACTTTTGGCGCTGCCGCGGCCCACACGGCCGCGCAATTGGTGCAGTTGCGCGAGGCCAAAGCGCTCGGCGTGCTCCACCACCATCACCGTCGCATTGGGCACATCAACGCCCACTTCAATTACCGTGGTGGCCACCAGCACATCGATCTCGCCGCGCTGAAAGCGCCGCATGATCACCTCTTTCTCATCGGCGTCGAGGCGGCCGTGCAGCAGGCCCACGCGCAGGCCCGCGAGGGCTCCGTTGCGCAACTTCGCGTGCATATCCACAGCCGACTTGAGCCCGGATTTTGCGCCGGCAGCCGCCTCCTGCTCGGCCTTCGGAAAGAGGTCGGCGCTCTTGCCTTTGCGGGCAGACTTCTTCGCTGCAGCCTCGTTTGGCTCCGCGCTTGCCGCCTCATCGTGCGAAAAGTCCAGCTCCGGCTGATCGTTCTTCGTGCCTTCAATCACCGGATAGACGATGTAGGCCTGGCGCCCCTGCGCCACCTGCTTCCGAACAAAATCCCAGACCTCCTCGGCACGCTCGCCCGCAACGCGGCGCGTCACAATCGGCGTGCGGCCGGGCGGCAGCTCGTCGAGCACGCTCACGTCGAGATCGCCGTAGAGCGAGAGCGCCAGGGTGCGCGGAATCGGCGTCG
>JBATYG010000137.1:0-8049 GCA_049673945.1 Occallatibacter sp. | reverse complement strand
CCATCGCTCGAGTGCCGTCGCTGGCCGATTGAATACAACTTTCCGAGGTTCTCGATTGAAATCGCGAGATCGGCGTGGGGAGAGGTCATGGGATCCATTTTCAGATTACGTCTGCAAATGTTCGCTCAGTTTTCCTAAAGTACCAGATACCTGAAGCGAGCAGGATGACGATTTCGAGGGATGCGATGATCAATGCCTGTGCATTGAGCGGACTGGACCTGCCAAGCAGGCTCCAGCGAAAACTGTCGATGACGCCAACCATGGGATTGAAGGCATAAAGAAGCCGATAGTGAGCGGGAACGACGCTGCTCTGAAATCCCACGGGTGAGATATAGAGGCCAAACTGCACTACGAATGGAACGATGAACCGAAAATCGCGGTACTGGGCCATCAGTGCGGCGACCCACAGGCCGACGCCGACGGATGCAGCGACAAGCATCAAGATACAAAGAGGCAGGAACACGATGTTGACGGGAGGCACGAAGCGATACCAGGCCATAAGCCCGATGAGGAAGATAAAAGAGATCAGAAAGTCAGCAAGGCTGGTCATCACGCTGCTGACGGTGATCACCATACGCGGAAAGTAGATCTTCGAAATCATATTGGAGTTCGAAACGAGGCTATTCCCGCTTTCAGACATGGCGGTAGAAAACAATTGCCAGGGAAGCATGCCGCAGAGCACGAGAAGCGGATAGGGCAGACCGCCTGCCGGCATTTTACTGATTCTGCCGAAGACAATAGTAAGAACAGCCATGGTGAGGACCGGGCGAATGAGCGACCAGCTTACACCGACGACTGTCTGCTTGTAGCGGACGAGAAGGTCACGCCACACAAAGAAAAGAAACAGCTCTCTGTAGCGCCAGAGATCGCGCCAGTATTGTCGTTCCGTACGTCCTGCTTCGATGACGAGATCAGCCATATGAGGTAACGAGCCTATCTAACGAATAGTGATTCGAGTTTCATTGCACTCAGGCCAGAGGGATGTGCGCGCGCTCAGCGGGGCGGTCAATGCCGGAAGCCGCAGCGCTCTCGGTCTGCATTTCAGGAGCGGGCGGCACCGGCACAACGCCGGTCCCGGTGATGGTGAACTCTTCTTCCCGGTCGCGGATGTGCGAGATGCGCTGCACGAGGCGGAAGAGGAAGGTGCGATCGGGAAAGGGATTAAGCAGTTCTTTGGTCAGCTCGGGCTCGCCCTGAGGCTTGTCGAGATAGCAGGCCGCGGGAATCTCATCCTGCTTGTGCGCGCCCTGCGGGAAGTACGCGACGAGACCGGTCTGGGTGAGAAGGGGGTAGATGGGAAGCGGCTGGTTGGCCAACTGTGCCCAGAGAGCGCCCACGAGATCACGCCCCTTGTCGAGGCGGAGATGGCAGGGGGGCGCGAGGCGCGGATTCATCTCGATGAGATAGGCGGCGCCGTTCGTGCCCTCGATCATGAAATCAAGGCCGAAAAAGCCGGAGAGGTGAAGACGCGCTGCGAGCTTTTCCGCGGCGAAGCGCATCTGGTCGCTTTCGACGATGCGGACGATGCTGGCCGGACCGGTAAGCCCCTGTGAGCGGACGACCTCAACGCCGATCATGGCGAGCACGCGGCCCTTCCAGGCGAGGACAGTGCAGTTTGCCGGGCGCCCTTCGATGTAGGACTGAGCCACGATGGAGCGCCGCGTGCGGTTCCACCACGGGCGAAAGAGAAATGCATCGCGGTTGACGACGAAGCGCTTGACGGCACGCCTGAAACGCGCCATCTGTTCGAGCTGATTGAGGGAGGTCTGTGCTTCCTCAGGCGAGCGGACGATGCGTACGCCGCTGCCTCCCCAGGTTCCATCGGCCTTGGAAACCCAGGGGAAGGACTCCTGCGCGCTCCAGGCGTCCAGGTCCTGCTGGCCGGCGATGCGCGCCGAACGCGGAACGAGGACTCCCTCTTCGCGCGCGATCTCCATAAGCCGGAAGCGCGAGGAGACGACGGAATGGCTGTCGGGGGAGCCGAGGGAGCGCTCGATCAGCTCGACCGTCTTGTTCATGGCACCGTTGCTGGCGAGCGCGCGCGCATAGAGCTCGTGCAGATGCTCGACGCTGCGGTCGCAGGATGGGATCACGACATCCGGATCGAAGGCGTCGACGGCCGCCTTCAGGGATTCGATAGGACGCACGGCGCTGTAGTGGAACGTTCGGCGGACTGCGCTGGTCTTTGTGAGCGCATGACTTGGCGACGGACAGACTGCGGCTACCTCGCAGCCTGTTTCCACTAATTCGATTGCGAGACGCGCCGCCAACCCCCACCGGTTTGTGTCGGTGAGCAGCACCCGCACCTGAGGGGGCCCGTCCTGGTTCGATCCTTGTCTAATCATGAGTGCATCCCTAACCACTCTTATTACTGCGACTGCGTTGGAGGTACCCCTATTGTGCAACTGTATCGCGCGCTCCCGAACTTTCAGTTGCCGAGAAGGTTCCCCCCTGGACAAAGGTGCGCGAAGCCGTCTGCGCCAGGTGCCTGGAGATCCTGGGCGCCGCAAAGCCTGCGCCGAAAGCGAAGCGTAGCAGCGGTCCGAAGGTGTTGGCTGCGGTGATCCCGATGAAATAGAGGTTGCGAACGGTCGACTCGAAGTTGGCCGAGAGGGCAGGCGAATCACCGGCGCGCCGTATTCCGGCCAGGATTTCAGAATCGAGGAAGCTAAGCCGCCCGACGTCGTAACGATAGCCGGTCGCCGCAATCACGTGATCGGCCTCGAGGCTTTTGGCGCCGCCTGAGGCTGAGACGAGATTGAGCCGCGGACGGCCACCGTGGATCTCGGCGGAGGCTATGTTCACACCGAGATTGAGCCCGACTTTGCCCTCAATCTGCTCCCTGGTAAACCAGCACGGAGCGGGGCCGAGAATGCGTTGCACATTCTCGATGCGAAACTTTTCCGGCATGTGGCGGAAGAGGAGAGGGAGGTTCGCGCACATCCAGACCTTCCAACCCGCGCCGATACCGCTGGTGGGCTCGCGCAGGCGATCGACGAGAGGGCGCGGACCGTCATGCGGAGGATCGTGGAAGCGCAGACGCGGGGCTCGCGCGACAACCTCGACCGAGGCGCCAACCTGATGCAGCAGCGCGGCCAGATCGAGGGCCGAGGCGCCGGCGCCGACGACGATCACCTCGCGGCCCGAGAAGCGTTCGAGATTGTAATGCCGCGAGCTGTGCGTCATCACTTCCTTAGGAAGCGCGGCAAGCTCGGAGGCAACGTGCTCGAAGTAGGTAAGCCCGACGGCGATCACGACGCGGCGGGCGAGGACCTCTTCGCCTGTGTCGAGTGTGACTTTGAAGTTCTCTCCCGAGCGCTGCAGGTGAATCACCTTGCTCGGCTCAAGCTGGGGAACATAGCGCTTCTGAAACTCGACGCCGTAGTCGGAGAAGATGTCAAGAGCAACGGGCAGGCCGACGTCCTGGTAGGGCAGATTGTTCTCGCGGCAATAGTCCTTCAGCGTGAACTGCTGCTTTGGATCGAAGAGCCACGAGGCAAAGCCCTCTGACTTGAGGTGCATGCCCTTGGGCATGTGCTTCCGCCAAAATTCCATCGGGGAGCCAAAGATGCGGAAATTCACTCCCGCAGCCTGAAGATGCGCGCCGACGGAAAGGCCATAGGGGCCGGCTCCGATCACTGCTACTTCGCACTTATCCATTGCTCATTTCCCCTCTGCCATTACAAGGCAACATGCGTTATCTATCTATCCAAAATGCCATTGGCCGTGCTGGTCTGGACCACCTCATCGTTTCCCCCCTCGACTGGCGAAGGAGCACCACCGTCGCGCCGCTCGCGCTTGTCGAAAGCCCGCTCATAGGCGGCGATCAAATGCTTGACCGAGTACCTCCAAGCGAGTTCTTCTTCGACGCGCCTGCGTCCCGTGGCGCCCATGCGGAGGCGCTCTTCGGGGTGGTCGAGGAGCCAGAGGATCTTGCCTGCGAAATCGTGGGCGCCACCCTCGGCTTCGCTGTAAAGCGAGGCGTCGCCGGCGCTGAAGCGGCCTTCCTTGAGATTGAACTGCACCATGGGCTTGGCGAGGGCCATGTACTCGGTGACTTTGATCATGGTGGAGATGTCGTTCATCTCGCATGGCTTGTCAGGATTGACGCAGACATCCGCCGTCGAGAGGATGGCCAGCAGGTCAGCGTCGGGCACGCGGCCGGTAAAGGTGACGATCTCTTCGAGGTGCTTCTCCTTCATCATCTGGCGCAGGCCGGCGAGACCGGGACCGCCGCCAACGCAGGTGAAGTGAACATCGTTGCGGCCGCGGCTGCGTATATCGTCGGCCACATCGAGGAGAATGTCGAGGCCATCCTGAATGCTCATGGTGCCGACGTATCCGACAAGGAAAGGCTTGCCATACTTCAGTTCGGGGTGAGCAGGCACGAGTTTGAACTTGTCGAGGTCTGGCCCGTTGCGCACCACGAAGACGTCGCGCGGATCCTTGTTGCCTCGGCGCACGGCGAGGGCCTTGTAGCTCTCGTTGGTGGCCATAACCACGTCCGCGAAAAAGTAGGTGACGCGCTCGAGCCAGACCTGAATGCGGTAGAGCATATCTTCGCGCTCGTACTTCGAGACGTAGAGCTCCGGATTGGCGTCGTGGTGATCGAAGATGTAGCGCACGCCGAAAAGCTTGAACGGCAGGGCGACGAAGACGATGTTATCGGGCGGGTTGCAGCCCTGAATGACCTGAAATCCGCGGGTGAAGAAGACCCACCACGCGTAGAGAAACTCCCAGAAGAGGGCGAGAGAGTATTCGCGGATGTAACCGAAGGCCGAGTTCCCTTCCGGCGGCGCCGGATGCCGGTAGATGTGAACTCCGTCGAGCACCTCGTGATTCCGTGTGCAGCCCTTGCCGCGCGGCGAAATCACCGATACCTGATATCCAGCTTCCTGCAACGCGCAGGCTTCCTTCCAGACCCTCGTATCGAAAGGCACCGGGAGGTTTTCGACAATAATCAATATCTTCTTCATGGACAATCTCACTGGTTCAACGATTGATATAAGCCGGCCAGCGCACACATCATGGTGGCCTGTCCCCAGTGCAGCGTCGGGGTTTTGTTGATGATTCCGCCCGCATAGCGGCGGTAGTAGAAGTAGCCTGTGCGGTCGCGCATGTGATCGATCGTCCAGTCGGCCACCTTGAGCGCGAGCGCGGGGCTATGGGCGTCGTAGTCCTCAAAGAAGACGAGGGTATCGATGGCCTGCGAGCTGCATTGAATGTCGATGGGCGCGATCTTGTTGTGGTAGTACTTCGGCGTGCCGTCGGCGAGGAAGAAGGTGCTCTTCCAGTAGCGGTAGCCGTTCATCATGATCTGCGAGAAGGATTTGTCGCCGGTGTTCTGCTCGTAGTGCTTGAAGCAATCGAGCACATAGGCGGTGTGGAAGTTGTCGACCCAATGCAGATCTTCGCGCTCGCCGTAGTACCAGGAGAAGTCCGCGCGCTGGTGCTGCGCGGTGTACTGCATGGCGCGGCGGGCGAGATCAGCGCAGTCTGCGTTGCGCGTATGGCGATAGACGCGGGCCAGCAGACTGCCGCCAAGGGTGTTGGCGTTGTGGACCTGGCTGTTGAGGATGGGAATGTAGCTGATGCACGCTCCCCCGCCTTCGCTGGTGACTTCAAGGTCGCGCAGAATATGCTCGCAGGCGCTGATGGCGATTTCGAGATAGCGAGCGTCCTGAAAGTGCTCGTATCCATCGACGAAAGCATGGCCGATGAGCGAGGTCCACACGATGGTGGGCACGCCGGCGGGCAGATAGAAGGCGCGCGACTGGTAGTCAAAGTGATTGCCCCAGCACGCGCCACTGTAGCCGGGCGAGCGATGCTCGATAAGCCAGTCAAGCGCCGTGCGCGCGCGTTCAGCCCAGAGGGCATCGCCGGTGGCAGTGTGCAGACGCATGAAGGAGCGAGCGAGAAAGCCCATGCCCTTGGTGGAACGGGCGCGGGGAATGCCCAGCAGCGGCCGCACGTTGAACGGGAAGCGTCGCACGCCCTGCTGCAGCACGGTGCGCAGCAGGCGGGTCTCAAAGGTGAGCGGACGGGCAAACTTCGCACTCAGCCCGTCGAATGTGTCATAGCCGCGGTAGTCGTGGTCCTCTAACCAGCGGAAGAGCGAGCCGATGGTGTCGTAAATCTTCGCATTTGCCGCGGGAGAGGCCACCGGCGTGCGGAGACTACCAGCAGATGCCGTCGTACTTGCCATTCAGGCTCTCCTTTCCGATGATGCGAACGAAGTCGACCACCTTCTGCTTGTCGCTTACCTGACTGGTGAGGTTGCGGAACTCTGGATCGTTGTTGCCGACGACGACGGTTTCAGCAAAGTCGAGCACAGCGGCGATGCTGGGCACCATGAGTCTGGAGATATGTGGAATGCGGTTAAGGATGTAATCGCGATTGGCGCCCACGAGGCTGGCGAGATTAACGTTGCGATCGTAGATGCGCAGATCGTAGCCCTTGCCGATGAGGCGCTCGATCACCTCGATCACCGGGCTCTCGCGCAGGTCGTCTGTTCCCGCCTTGAAGCTGAAGCCGAGAACGCCTACCTTGCGGTTGCCTTTATCAAGGATCATCTGCAGACCGCGCGACACCTGAATCTCGTTGCTGGGCAGAATCGAGGAGAGGATGGGCAACTGGAGATCTTCGGTCTTGGCCTTGTAGGCGAGCGCGCGCAGATCCTTGGGCAGGCAGGATCCACCGAAGGCGAAGCCGGGCTTAAGGTACGCGGACGAGATGTTGAGCTTGCGGTCCTGGCAGAAGATGTCCATGACGGCGTGGGCATCGATCTCGAGGGCCTTGCAGAGATTGCCGATTTCGTTGGCGAAGCCGATTTTGAGGGCGTGCCAGCAGTTGTCGACGTACTTGATCATCTCGGCGGTTTCGACGTCGGTGCGGATGAGCGGGGCGTCAAGGCCGTCGTAGATGGAAGCGAGCGCGTCGCCGCTGGCGGCGTCTACCTGACCGATGACGGTCTTCGGCGGCTGGCGGAAGTCCTTGACGGCAGTGCCTTCACGCAGAAACTCGGGATTGTTGCTGACGCCGAAATCCTGGCCGGCTTTTTTGCCCGATGCTTCTTCAAGAATGGGAATCACGATGTTGCGCATGGTGCCGGGCAGGATGGTACTGCGGATGACGACCGTATGACGCGCACTCTTCAGGCGCAACGCAGCGCCGATCTGCTCGCAGATGCGGCGGATGTAGCGAAGGTCGAGATTGCCGTTGGGTTGGCTCGGGGTGCCGACGCAGACGAAGGAGATTTCGGTTTCATGAATGGCGCTGACGGGATCGCCGGTGGCGCGGAGCTTTCCGGATTGCGCGCAGGCGGCAACGATCTCGTTGATTTCAGCTTCGATGATCGGGGACTGACCGCGATTGATCAGGTCGACTTTCGTGCTGACGGGATCGACGCCTACGACTTCGTGTCCCGCCTGGGCGAGGCATCCAGCCGATACTGTTCCGACATAACCGAGTCCAAAAATGCTGATCTTCAAGTTTCGTCTTCTCCGTCAGGCAGCACGCGGGCTGCAATCTTTAAATTTATTTCGACTTCAACTCATTTTGCGTACAGCTTTTGTTCTTCGGCGTTACGAATACATCAGCGGGACTCCTTCACAGCGAGGGCGCCGGACTCACTATTGATGACACCAGCCGGAGGCCGGGGTTGCGCCTGCGTGATCTGCCGGCGGCGTTCGATACGGAAGAGCACCTGGTCAAGCTTTCTGACCATGCGCCAGCGGAAGCGCCGCAGGACGGCCTGGACGGGCTTGACGACGACCCAGCCGAGGGACATCTCGAGCCACGAGTATTTCCACGAGAGCTCGGGTACGCCGAGGGGCTCGCCAAGCTCGACGGCGAGCTGATTGGCCTGGCGCACGATATGCGATTTCTCGGGATAGAAGTAGATGAGCGAGTCGCGCAGATACTGCAGGCACGCGGCGCGCGTGACCGGGGTATCCTCCATCGACCGCAGGTACTCGATATGCAGCTGCATCGAGAGCCAGTGGGCTTCAATCTTCGCGGGGAAGCGGCCAATGTAGCTGAGGCTGTCAA
>JBATYG010000136.1:0-18223 GCA_049673945.1 Occallatibacter sp. | reverse complement strand
GAAGCAGGCCACTTTGGAAAACTCGTACTTACAATTGACTGATATCTCAAAATGAAATCCACTTCTCCGCCGCCGCGCAGGTGTCGGACCTACTGTATGAAATACATCGTCGAGGAACTCGACATTGCGACAGAGCCCTTCGGGACAAAAGGCAGCGTCACCGGAAAGGAATAACTCACCGAGACCTGTACGCGGCTCCCAGGATTTTCGTTTCCATCGGGGAAAGTAGTCGTCGGGGTCAAGGTCCCTCCGCCAAGGTTTGGCCAGCCAACCTTACTTACATAAGTGCTGATGCTCGATGCGGTCGCTGCGCAGGATGCTTTCGTCGACGTGGTGCAGGTGCTACCGTGAACGATCGCGTAGCGTGTACCTTCCCGCGCCGTCTCCGAAATCATGCAGTAGCTGTAGAACATCAGGCACAGTTCAATCATCACAAAGACGAAGGCGGCGACGATCGGCAATGTGATCGCCGCCTCAATGATTGCCTGACCGTCTTCCTTGCGCGCGCGTTTTAGGTGCAAGGTACTTCGCAAAAGACAGAAAGAGCGTGCGAGTTTCGCTCGCATGACCGCCTTCAACATCGCCACAGCTTACTCCTGTACTTCCATCACCGAGAGGCCTTGAAGAGTCCACGCGCCTGGCATTCCTGGAATCTTCAGGGGTGGGGTAATAGTGGCTGTAGAAGCTACCTGGATGAATTGCAGATAGTGATTGCTGGCGTTCTTGGGGCATGCCGCGCTGGCAGCCGTTTCGGTGCTGTACTTGGTGCCCGTCGGCGTAGCGGAGCACGCATGATACATCGTCGGCGTTACCGACATGCTGGTGCCCAGGTCGGCGGCATCGGCCTTCGCTGCATTTTGGATACCTGTGCTGTCGCTTGCGAAAGTTGAGCTGATCATGCCGTACATTGCGCCGGCATGTGCAGAGTCCGATACTTCGATGGAGTCGTAGACCAGAAAGGCAACTTCGGATACTCCCAGCATGAGGGGCATCGCAAGCACTGAGAATGCGAGCGCCAGTTCGATCGTCGCGTTCCCACTGTTGTCCTTCAGTTTCCGGCAGCCCGCACTCACTGCGCATTGGATTCGGTCGAAGAAATTCCGGATCATCATCGTGTTCCTATTCCGCCAATTTGGCCACTGAAAGGTTCAACGTCCCCAGGTTCGTAGTCGCGTAGCTGTTGAGCGCTCCGCCGCCAGCCATTGTCAGCGACTGTGCAACAAAATCCATGGTTAGATTGGTGCTTGTACCATTCGCCAGGTTCACTGCCGCATTCGGCGCGTAGACAATTCCGGTAAACACCGAGTTATTGCCCCCCTGGATGCTGACGCTCGAGCCTGCTACGTAGAAGAGCGGGCCGGGTGATCCGTCAGAACCTGTTGGCGCGGTAAGATTCGAGGTTACGCCGTTGGCGAAGTTGATGTTGCCGCCCACGTAAAACGACACGCCGTTGCCCGTGATTGGCGATCCGCCGCCCGTCGTAAAGTCACCTTTGATGTAGTAGGTGTAACCCGGTGAGAAGGTGATCGAAGCCGACTGGCTCGTATCGAGGCTGTTATAGCAAACCGTGTTGCTCATCACGGTCTCTCCAGCCAGTGGCAACGTGAATTTTCCCGTGTATCCATTCGCGGCAGTCCAGCCATTGATCGGATTGCTGTAGCAGGGCAGCCCGCTTGGCAACGTCGGCGCTGTCAGCGTCGGCTTGCACTGCGTCGAGATTCCCTGCACGATTTTGGTGGACGACGAAATCGTGCCATTGTTGTTGATGTTGCCCGAATTGTTCCAGCTACTTGAAACAGTGCCGAGTGACAGCGCGTTAATCGACGCGCTTCCAACGACTGACACTGCGTTGCTCCCGCTCGAATCATCTGTGATTCCGCAAGCAGGGGCCTGAATCTGGGCGTTATTGCTCATATTCAGATCGTTGCCGGTTTGCCCTTCGAGGCAGATACAGGTCGGGCTGGTCATGCCGCCGCCCGCCACCGCTCGCGCTGAAACAGCCACCTTCTTGTCCGCCGCGTTCAAGAGCCCAAAAAAGAAGGTCGGTATCGGCCTTGAAACATCAGCCTCAATATAAGAGGCCGAGCCGGAATAGCTGCCCGAAGTCGGGGTCTTCAGCGTAACCGTGGCGGGATTGATGCTCGCACTGGGATCGAATCCGTTCGCAGCAGCCATGGCGTTTGCCACACTCTGTTCATTGGCCGTATTCGAAGAACTCAGTTCCTCTGCCGCGGCAACCGCCGCGGAATCAGCCGCCGCCTGCGCCATGCGCTTCTCGTGGAAAAGATAGCCCACATCAAGCCCAATTGCGATGAAACCCATCAGGAAAAGTCCAACCACTGCAACAATCAACATGGTGGACTGGCCAGACTCATCGCGGATGATGTCCCCCATGCCCGGCGCGCCAGCCGCTTCAGAATCCATCGAGCCAAAAGCGCCAATTCCTGCGACTCTGAGGTAACTGTATAGGTGCCATCGGTGCATTCTCGGAGGTTACTAATGGTGTTTCCGTAAGGTCAACGTTCCTTTTGTGCTATTTACGGCGATTTCTGAATGTGGGTCCTGTGACGCGCCGGGTACCCTTTCCTGAAGATGGAGTACGCTTGAGGTTCAGAATCCCCCGACGCGGTCTTCCGCCTCCGATGGCCCCCATAATTTGGCTCCAATAGCGAAAAACTCGATGACTCAGGCAGTTGCCCCAGGGTGCCTGGCCTCTGCCAGAGCGCGTTCGAGGTGGGCGGAAAAGTTTGCCATCGGGCTTGTCGTTGCCATTTCTGTACTTACCGGCTGCGGCGGCCCGGTTACGGCGAACCGTGCCGATGGCGGTGCCCTCGCAATCTCGCCTGACACCTCGCGGATCGATACCAACTGCACGGGCTGCAATTCGACTAACCGGGCCGGAAATGCGGTGCTGCAATTTTCAGCAAGGCAGCATTCCGATCTGGCGGGCGCGGTGATCTGGACCCTTTCAGGCGGTGATGCTAGCGCTGGGCCCGGAACGATCAGCGTCAGCGGGCAGTACGCGCCGCCGGCATATCTGACTTCGGACCGCGTCGAAGTGCTGATTACCGCCAGTCTGAAGGCGGATTCTGCTGTTAGCGCAACGCGCACACTTGTAGTGACGCCCGGCTTTCTTCAGCCCCTCACGCCGGAGAATGTGGCTCTCGGGCCGAATGGCAGCGTCAGCGTCACCGGCGTGCTCGCGGAGGCGGGCGGGGGAGCCTCAATTCGCTTCGCTCTCGCGGATTCGCCGACAGGTTCAACCGGTGGTGAAGGCTCTCTAAGCGCACCCGTCTGCCAGCACACTGATCGTGCGTTCACATCATGCACCGTCACTTACAACGCTCCTTCAACTGTGCAATCGACGGGCGTGACCTATATTGTGGCGAGCGCCAGCGGGTTGCCCGCGAAGACTCAGGCGGCGGTGCTGCTCAATGCCTCGGGGATCTTGAGCAATCCGGCCGGCCATCAGGGACAGCTTGCCGCGCCCATACTCCTTGGCAGCTCCGGCGGCAACAATAGCGACTTCGATGCCCAGGGCAACACGATTGTTGACTGCTGCAGCGGAACCCTGGGCGCGCTGGTGCAGGATGGCAGCGGAAAGCAATACCTGCTGAGCAATAACCACGTGCTCGCCCGCAGCGATCATGCGCGGGCAGGCGACGCCGTGGTGCAGCCGGGATTGATTGACAACAACTGCACGCCCAACGGAGACGGCGCGGGAACGATGCCTGTTGGCGCACTCACAACCTGGCTTCCATTGGACTCGAACCTCACCAACGCTGACGCAGCGATCGCTGAAGTCGCATCGCACTCCGTCGACCCCGCTGGCCGCATCCTGGAACTGGGCAGCCGTGAGCCGGACGGCACGCTGGCCGCAGCGTCTCCCGGCATCTCCACCAGCGCGGGAAGGGGAGAGGCGGCGGGATTGCAGATGCGCGTCGCGAAAAGCGGCAGAACCACCGGCCTTACCTGTGGCGGGGTTTCCGCCGTCAGTGTCGATGTATCGGTCGACTACTTTCAGGACTGCGCGGAAACGCGGCCCTACATGACGAAGACTTTCACCGACCAGATCGGCGTGAGCGGCGATCGTTTCAGCGACGCCGGAGATTCCGGCGCACTGCTGGTGGATGCCGGCAAGGCCGAGCCAGTCGGTCTCTACTTTGCGGGGGGCACCGACGCCGCAGGCGTCGTTCAGGGCGTCGCCAACCCTGCCGGAGACGTATTGACTGAGCTTGCGTCCCAGCTGGGGGACGCCAGCCTCGTCTTCGTCGGCGATGCAGATCACCCCGTGAGCTGCCTCAGCTACGGCGACAGCACGGTGACCGCAGCTCAGAGGCAGCCGCTGGGTGATGGGGAGATTACCCGGGTTCGCCTCGCTCTCACCGTGGCCCGCCAGCTCGCCAATCCAGGCGCTGGCATTCTCGGCGTCGCGATGGGCAAGAGCAGCGATCATCCCGGCGAAGCGGCCGTGATCTTCTACGTGAGCGAGAATTCGCCGGCAGCCGTGCCGCAACTGGTCTCGGGCGTCCGCACCGTCGTGATCCCAGCCGATGCGCGTTCGGTCGCTAATGGCGCGGCTCCGCTCTCGATTCCGCTCAACACAGCGCCCGCTCTTTCTCCGGCCACGCTTACCCAGGCTCTCGCAGTCAAACGGCAAATGGCGCGCTTGCTCATGAGCCAAAATCCCGCCTTCTTCGGCGTGGGCGTCGGGCAAAGCCTCGATAACCATCGCGAGGCAGCACTGGTCGTCTACGTCGATCGCCGCGACATTCCCCCGAATCTGCCCCAGACCATCGGCGGCGTCCGCACCCGCTATGTCATCATGGATCGCTTCCACGTCACGCGGTCCTTCGCTTCTCCGCTGCCGGCACAGCGCCACTGCCTGCCGCATACAACCGCAATAACGTCGTCCGCAGACCGCCTGATTCAACCCCTCGGTCTGAATCTCAAGTGATCAACCGCCGATAATGCGAGACCGCATGCTCCGAGCCTCTCTGATTCTCAGCCTCGCTCTTTCCGCGGCGGTAATCGCATACTGCAGGACACCACCGGAGGCATCTGAATCCGTGATCGTCGGTTACGTCTTCGCACAGGGGGTCCCATTGCAGCCGGGGCAAGTCGATGCCCATGCGATGACGCGCATCAACTATGCCTTCGCGGTAATCAAAGACAGCCGCGTCGTCCTTCCGGAGGCTGACGACGGCACGAATCTCGCGCAATTGACGGCCCTTCGCCAGCAGAATCCCTCGCTCGCCATATTGCTTTCTATTGGAGGATGGCTCGGCTCCGGCGGCTTTTCCGATGCTGCCCTCAACGCGCAGAGCCGCGCGGTCTTTGCCGACAGCGCCGTCACACTTGTCACGAAGTATGGCCTCGATGGCATCGATATCGACTGGGAGTATCCCGGGCTGCCGGGCGAAGGCAACCGCCATCGCAAAGAAGACAAACGTAATTTCACTCTCCTGCTCAAACAAATGCGCGAAAAGATGACCGAGGTCTCGAAGCCGATGCACCGTCATCTCTACCTCACCATCGCGGCGGGCGCCTCGGCGGAATTTCTCGACCACACCGAAATGGCGCAGGCCGCGCATTTCCTCGACACTGTGAACCTGATGACGTACGACTATTACGAGGCGGGTTCAGACAAGATCACCGGCAACCACGCTCCGCTCTTCACCAATCCACAGGACCCCAAGCAGGAATCTGCCGATGCATCGGTACGGGCATTTGAAACAGCCGGCGTTCCGGCAGGCAAGATCATTCTCGGCGTGCCATTCTACGGGCGCATGTGGGGAGATGTCGCCGACGTGAATCACGGCCTTTTTCAGCCGGGAAGGCCCATTCCAAACAGCTACGCACCGTATAACGTGATCGTCGCAACCATGCTGAGCCAGGGATACGAACGCAACTGGGATGCCGTGTCGAAAGTGCCGAACCTTTTCAACAGGCAGAAGCAGATATTTGTTTCGTATGAAGATCCGGAGTCGCTCACATCGAAGTGCGAATACGTCACCGCCCATAAGCTCGGCGGCGTTATGTTCTGGAGCTACTTCAACGACTCCTCCGGTGATCTGCTCGCAACAATCAATCGCGTGCTGCGCCCCGCTTCTTCGGCTGCCGGCGCAAACGATCCCAGATAGCTACTCACCCGGAAACCGCACGCCCAGCGCCGTGCGCGCCTCCTCGAGCATCTGTGCCATGCCTAGCGATAGCGCGTGCGATATCTCCGGACTCTCGCGCAACCCGCTCCGGATAAGGCCGCAGAAGTGATCCGTCTCGTAGTTGAAGCCGCCATGCATCAAAGGCTCCTCCAGTTCCACGCTCCGCCCATCGGCGTAACGGATCGTCGCCCGCGTGGGGTTCCACCAGTTGGCGTGAATCAATGCGTACCCTTTCGGTCCACAGAGCAGAGCATCGCCGCGGCTCAACAGGTCGAGGCCGGTGTGTAGTTGCGCCATGCCGCGCTCATGTTCCGTCTGGAATAGCGCAAGATTGTCGACGCCCGCCGAGGAAAGACGCCCCATCGTCTGGATACGCTTGAGCGGCCCCAGCCAATCCAGCGCCAGAAAAGCTTCATATGGCCCGATACCCATAATGCCGCCGCCGCCCAGCTCCGCGAAATGCAGCGCATAGTCTGGCGCAAGCGTTGCATCGGCATGGCCCGCGCGCACAAATCCAACCGGACCGATCGGGTCCACTTTTAGATGCCTCCGCAGTCTTCGATAGAGCGGGAAAAACGGGGGCTTCATCGCCTCCATGAAGAGACGGTCGTGCTGCCCTGCTGCTTCGAGCACTTGCCTGAGCTGGCCGACGTTCAGGGCGGCTGGCTTCTCGCACATTACGTGCTTGCCGGCCGCTATCACCTTCACGCAGATCGCAGCATGACTGTCCGGGTGTGTCGCCACATAAACCGCATCCAGCTCGGCCGCGGCCAGCTCGTCCAGTGAATTGCATGCCTGCTGAATCGTGAACCGCTTCGCAAACTCTTCGGCGCGTTCCGGGCTTCGTCCCCACACCGCGCTGAGCCTTGCGCCCGGCACTCCGGCCATCCCTTGCGCGAAACGAGCCGCAGCTCGCCCCGGACCGGCGATGCCCCAGCGAATGATCTGTGCAGTGTTGTTCACGCGGTTAGCGGAGCACCTCTTCGAGCGCGGTGCTCAGGTCAGTCTTCTCATCGCGATATTTAACGATGACGGGTGCGTAGACACTCAGCCCCCACTCCGCGCCGTTGCCTTTTCTGACGGCGCGCGAGCCCGGCACCACGACCGCATTCGCCGGAATGATCAGCGGTGTCTCGCCCTCGGCCCGCAGAATGGTGCCGTTTACGAGATCAAACACCGGTGTGCCCCGCGTGAGAATCGTTCCTGCCGCAAGCACTGCACCTTTGCGCACAATGGCGCCCTCGTAGACGCCGCAGTTGCCGCCGACCAGAACATCGTCCTCGATGACCACCGGGGTCGCATTCACCGGCTCGAGCACTCCACCGATCTGCGCCGCTGCGCTCAGGTGCACGCGCCTGCCGATCTGCGCGCACGAACCCACCAGCGCGTGTGAATCCACCATCGTGCCTTCATCCACCCATGCGCCCGCATTGATGTACATCGGCGGCATGCAGACAACGCTGCGGGCCACATAAGCGCCAGAGCGCACTGACGACCCGCCCGGCACGACGCGTACACCATCCGTCGTCGTGAAGCTGCGAACCGGATAAGTGTCTTTGTCAACGAAGGAGAGGCCTGCTCCCGCGAAATCATGCAGGGCGCCGAGCCGAAAGCCCAGCAGGATGCCCTGCTTTACCCACGTGTTTACGCGCCAGCCCGTGGGCGCGTCGGCGGCAGGAGACGCAGCTCGCACCTCACCCTTTTCGAGCGCCGTGCGCAAGGCCAGAAATGCTTCTTTCGCCGATGGGTCGCCTGTCGCTGCCGCGCCGGCGGCAAAGTGCCGCTCAATCTCTTGCTGAAGATTCTTGATAGTCATTCCATCAAGAGTTTAGCAATCCAGCTTGAGGCCGGCGCACCCACACAGTGGCGGACAAGCTGGAAGTACCGGGACATCCTTTACGTTTTAGACCGGGGGCATGTGCGGCACTACGGCGCCGGGGTAAGCCCATGCCGCCGCATCACCTCACCAATCGCCCTCGGATCAGGCGGCCCACCCGCACCAGCCTTAACCACCTCTCGAATCTCCTTGAAGTACTCCGGTCCCAGTATCCCCGGCGTGATAATCGCCAGCACCTTTGCACCCGCCGGATGAACGTTATCGAACCGGTGCACCGCCCCCCGCGGAATACAAAACGAATCTCCCGGCCCAATCTCAACCCTCTGCCCATCCACCGTAAATGTCAGCACGCCTTCGAGGCCATACACCGTCTCCTCGTACCCATCATGACTATGCGCAATCGGCACCATGGCACCCGCCGACACCTCGAACTCGAACATCGCTACCGACCCGCCCGAATCCTTCCCCTCCACCACATATCGAATCCCCAATCCACCCAACCGGATTTCTTCCCCCGAACCCTTAGCCACCGCGGCTTCCTCCGTACCAGCAAAATAGAAACTACCCCACTCTCTCCCGCGATATAACGGATGTCAAGGAACTCATCGACTGCTGGTCTAGTCCCTCGTGCGGGCTCTCGTTATTGAACACATAGCAAAAGTTATCGAAGCGGCTCTGCTATGGGCGAAGCCATGCCGCAGGCGGTCTCGCCGTCCGTTCGTGCCTTCCGTTCTGAGGATGCCGCGCGGTACGCTCACAGCAACAGCCCCTTCCCGAGGGAAGGGGCTCCCTGATCGTAGCTCGAATTTTAAGGCGGGCTGTCGCTCCACGAAGCTATGCTGCGGAACTCGCCGCCACCCGGTTTGGCCTGGTCTGTTCCTGCACTGAAACCGGCCGCAACTGGAAGGAATTCTGGCCGGAAGGAATAAGCGCCAGAGGGACCGGCGCCCTGCCCGGCGTCGCGTGAAAGTGCTTCGCCTCGAGCCATGCGCACAAACGCGGATCGTAAATCTCCGGGCGTCCCTGCCAGAACTCCGGCGTCAGCTTACATTGGATCTGCAGATGATCGAGCTGAAGCTCGATCGAAACCGTTCCCTTGGGGAAATAGCGCTGGACATTATTTGTGCCCACATTTAGTCCGGTGACACCGCGACCCTTACTCTGCGTCATAACAACCATAATTGCCTGCTTTTCTCGTCGGATGAAGATTGCTGAAGGAGCCCGAGGTACGAGAGTGACGTCGAGGAGGGCTGACCAGAGCGCCAACCCCTTCCTGTCTGCAATCTCACAGGAACCGGCGTAGTTGTGTCGAGGGAGCGCCGCTCTTGAACCTCTGTCAAAACCACATCACCAGTTGATTGATTTCATACTCGTACACAGATTTAAGATGCGCCAATACCACTTTCGGTTGCAGTTCAACGCAGTCGAAAGCGCGGCCGCATCCCCCACTTCACCGTAAATCGATAAACCCGTCGTCCGAGGCTGCGGCTCTGCCAAATCAGCCTTGCTCGCTCGCATACACTGGGAGCGTTCCCTGGGCAATAGCAAACAGGTCACAGAACTCCGGCTGGATTGAAAAGCATGCTGATGCAAACTTTTGCGCGCTCCGTCTCTGCGTGTCTCTTTGCAGTCTCCGTGGTGGCCGCCGCTCAGCCTCATTACAAGGCAGAAGCGATTCGCTACAACAATCGCGGCGTGGCGCTCATGGGGCAGCAGTTCACGGCACGCGCTGAGACCAGCTTTGCCGACGCGTTCAAGGCTGACCCGACGATGGCGCAGGCCGCCGTCAATCAGGGCATCTCCCTCATGACGCTTCAAAAACTCGATGAAGCCAGGAAGGCGCTTCAGCAGGCGCTCGCGCTCGATCCGCGCAACGCGCAGGCCTGGTACAACCTCGGCCTGGCTCAGCACGCAGACAATGAAACCGAAGCCGCTCTCGCCAGCTTCCAGCAGGCAGTAAGGTTCGATCCCCATGACGCGGACTCATGGTATTTCCAGGGCGTTTGCTATGGGGAACTGAAGCAATTCGACAAGGAGATTGAGGCGGTAAAGCGGGCGCTCGCCATCAACCCCCTTCACGCTTCCTCTGAATTCGCCATGGCCCGCGCGCTGCAACGCACTGGCCACGCCGCCGAGGCGCGCGACCACTTCAAGCGCTTCCAACACCTCACCAGCGCCAGGATTTCTTCAGCAATCGGTCTCGCCTACGGCGAGCAGGGCCGCTATTCCACCGTCACTCCCGTGCAGGAACCCCAGGCACTCGAGCATGGCATGATTCCCGTCAGGCTTGAGATGCAGACGATGATCGCGGGTGACCGTGACAGCTCCGAAACCGGCGGCGCCTGCATGCTCGATGTCACCGGCTCCGGTCAGATGGATCTGGTGCTGATGGAGTCCGGCGCGCAGGCGATCCGCATCCTGCATCGCACCGCGAACGGCAGCTTCGAAGATCTTGATGCAGCCGCCACCGGGCTCAAGGCCTCCGGAGAGGCGATTGCGTGCGCTGTCGGCGACTACGACGGCGACAACCTCAATGACGTCGCGGTCGCCTTCGCCGACAGGGTGATGCTCTTCCACAATCTCGGCAAGGGCAAATTTGAGGATGTATCCGCTCAGGCCGCCCTCGCGCCGCGCAATCATCCTTCCGGCATTACATTCATCGACTTCGATCATGACGGCGATCTCGATCTCTTCATCACCGGCGCGGTTCTGAATCCCGGCGACTCGCCTAATGTGCTCTGGCGCAACAACGGCAACAAGACATTTACCGAGTGGACCGATCAGGCCGGGCTCGGCGGATCAGGCAAAACGGCCGCAGCCGTGCTCACCGACTTCAATAACGACCGAGCTGTCGATATCGCCGTCACCGGCGCGGGCTCTTCTCCTGCTCTCTTCGTGAATCCGCGTGAAGGCAAGTATCCCGTCCAGCCTCTCTATGAAAAGCAGTCCCTGCCGCCCACGCGGGGCATCGCTGTTCTCGATTACGACAAGGATGGGTGGATGGACGTCGCCGTCACCCATGGCGGCGCGCCCGGCTTGACGCTCTGGCGCAACGTTGCAGCCGGGCCCTCGCCTGCAAACCGCCGCTTTGAGCGCGTTGCCTTGCCCATTCAGGGCGCGGTCGGCGGCTTCGGTCTCACACCCGTCGATATCGACAACGATGGCTGGATCGATCTCGCGGCGATCGTCGATACTCCGTCCGGGCCCCGCATTCGTGTCTTGCGCAACCTTGGCAATGGAGCCTTCGCCGACGTGAGCCACATCCTGGGCCTTGACCAGATCACGCTCAAGTCGCCGCGCGGCCTGATTGCAGCCGAGATCGATGGAGACGGTGCTGCCGACCTGATCGTGACGCAGAAGAATGCGGCGCCGCTTCTGCTGCGCAATGTCGGCGCGAACAAGAACCATTTTGTCCGCCTCGATCTTGCCGGCTACGCCGATAACAAGACAGGCCTGGGCGCAAAGGTCGAAGTCTTCGCCAACGGGCTCTGGCAGAAATGGGAGCTGGCCGGCGCCTCCGGCTATCAGACCCAGGCGCCCCCGCAGATTCTCATCGGTCTCGGCAAGGCGCCGCAGATCGACCTGCTGCGTATTCTCTGGCCCACAGGCGTATTGCAGGATGAAATAGATCTGCCCCATACACAGGTGATCGCTATGAAAGAGGCCGATCGCCGCGGCAGTTCATGCCCGGTGCTCTTCGCCTGGGATGGGCACAAATACCGCATGGTCACCGACGTTATCGGCGCCGCGGTCGTTGGGCACTGGTTCACGCCGACCCGGCGCAACATTCCGCACGCAAGCGAGTGGATCAAGGTTGACGGCGATCGCTTCGTGGCCGTCAATGGCAGGATGAGCATCCGCTTCATCGAGCCAATGGAAGAAGTGAATTACGTCGACCAGTTGCGCCTGGTGGCCGTCGACCATCCCGACAATGCCCAGGTCAATCCCGACGAGCGCTTCCTCGACGATCCACCCTTCGCCTCCGGCCGTGTTGTCGCCTCCGGTTCGCCGCATCTCCCATTCGGCGCCTGGGATGGCGAAGGCCGCGACGTGCTTGACCAGCTCAGCCGCCGCGATCATCACTTCGCGAGCGGCTTCACCGCCACCCCTTATGACGGTTTCGCCAATCTGCACACCCTCACGCTCGATCCCGGCCCGATCGACACGCAGTCTCCGCTCAAGCTCTTGATGACCGGTTATGTGAATTACTTCAGCGCGACATCTCTTTACGCCGCCTGGCAGGCAGGCATCAAGCCCGTCTCTCCTTATGTTGAGGCTCAGTTGCCCGAGGGAAGCTGGAAGCGAATTCCCGGCGAGGCTGGATTTCCCGCCGGCCTCGAGCGCACCATCATCGTCGATCTCACCGGTAAGCTGCCCGCGGGCACGCGCCGCATTCGCCTCGTCTCCAACCTCGAGATATTCTGGGACCAGGTCCTCATCGACAACCGCCCTGACGCGCCATCGCGCAGCACCGATCTCCCCATCACGCTCGCTACCGAGCATTTCCGCGGATATCCGACTCAGATCGAAGGCGCAAGTCCTGGCGACCTCGATTATGACTACGATCGCGTCAGCATGACTGGCCCCTTCCAGCACGAGCGCGGTAACTACACACGCTATGGAGACGTGACCGCCCTTGTCAGCGGCGTCGATGATCGTTACGCAATCTTCGGCAGTGGTGAAGAGATAGCTGCCGAATTTGATACCAGGAACCTCCCCGCGTTGCTGCCGCACTGGAAGCGCGACTACTTCTTCTATGCCAATGGCTATGTGAAGGACATGGATTGGTGGGACGCGTCGCCCTTCACCGTCGCTCAGCTGCCCTTCCACACGATGAGCGCCTATCCGTATCCCGCCGGCGAAGCGTTCCCTGACAATGACGACGCCCTCGCCTGGCAGCTCAACTGGAATGACCGCTTCGATTCGGGCGCCGAGGTACACTCATACCGTTTCAGCTATCAGAACCTTCCGTCCACGCCGAAGGACGACTCGGCGGCCACCATTTATCACGCTCAATAGGATGAACACGGATACGCGATGAGCGAACTGACTCTGAAGTCTGCATCGGAACAACTCGAGATGCTGCGTGTTCGCAAGGTTTCGATCATCGAACTGGCCGAAGCGCACATCGCGCAGATCAACCGCCTCAATCCCCAACTGAATGCCTTCGCCGACTTCGACGCCGATCGTGTTCGGACGCAGGCGCGGCAGATGCAATCGCAGACCGCGCCACATGGTCCGCTGCATGGCCTGCCCGTCACCGTGAAGTCTTCCATCGCAACCGCCGGCTACAGATGCGAGATCGGCAGCCTCATCAACAAAGGGAACATCCCCTCGGAAGATGCTGAAGTCGTGGCGCGTCTCCGCGCCGCCGGTGCGCTCATCCTCGGCACCACCAACTGTCCTGAATTCCTGATGGCCTACGAGACCGACAATCTGCTGCACGGCCGCACTGCAAATCCATGGGATCTCTCGCGATCGCCGGGCGGCTCGAGCGGCGGCGAATCGGCAGCCATTGCCTCCGGAATGTCCGCCGGCGGCCTCGGGTCAGACAGTGGCGGCTCAGTGCGCGTGCCGGCGCATTTCACCGGCATTGCTTCGTTCAAGCCGACGCCGGGGCGCTTTCCCGGCCGCGGTCATCTGCCTCCCTGCATCGGGCCTTTCTCGATCCTCGGCGCAATTGGCCCAATGGCGCGAACCATCAAGGATGTGGCGCTGCTCTTTCGTACGCTCGGCGGCCATGACTCGCGTGATCCCATGAGCCCGCCCATCGCATCGCGTGAGCCAACGCTCGCCGAACTTCGCGCCAACACGATCGGCTTCTTCGAAGACGACGGCATCATTCCGGTCACCTCTGAAACGCGTGCCGCAGTGAACGCAGCCGCAGATGCCCTTCGAAGCTCTGGTTTTCGCGTCGAGCCATTTCATCCGCAAACGCTGGAGCCGTTGCGTCGGCTCTGGTGGACGTTCTTCGTCCAATGCGGAGCTATGTTCTACGAGTCCACAATCGCGGGCAAACGCTACCAGCTCAGCCCCATCTTTTCCCAGTTTCTTGAGATCGCCGCGTCCGTGCCGCCGCTCACTGCCGGCGAACTTCTGCAAGCCTGGGCGGAGCTTGACCTGCTGCGTGCGAAGACGCTCGATGAGATGGCGCAATACCCGGTCCTGCTGTGCCCGGTCGCCAGCATTCCCGCCTTCCGTCACGAAGAGCGCGTCTGGATAGTGCAAGGACGTCCCGTTGAGTATCTCGATGCCGTGCGCTACACGCAGTGGTTCAACGCGCTCGCAGCGCCGGCTGCTGTTGTTCCGGTAAGCGCTTCGCCGGAAGGACTACCCATTGGCGTGCAGATCGCGGCGCGTCCCTTCGAAGACGAGGTTGCTCTCGGAGTCGCGTCGATCGTCGATGCGGCATTTGGCTATCGTCCTCCGCCTCTGGCCAGCACGGCGTAGCGCGCATCGGGCAGATCGCTGAACAAGAAGAAAGGGTGACCCTTGTGAGGCCACCCTTTGTTTTGCCCGGCTTCTGAAGCCGTGCCGTTATTGAGGCAGGTAGTAGCGCAGCGAGGTGAAGATCATGTTGTCAGTGCCTTGTGCTCCGCCACCGGGGTTTGCAGTGCCACCATTACCGGACCAGAGGTTGCGGACAATGTAGCTGTACTGCAGACCCTGGCGCAGCCGTCCCTTGGGGCCATTGTAGAAGTTGTACCAGTAGCCGAACGAGGCTTCCTGCACATCCTTGTTGTTGCCTCCGCAGTTCGCAGGTGTAGACGGCGTGAAGCCGATGCCGCTGCCCGCCACAGGTTCCACATTGCAACCGCTCATGTTCGCCAGCGGAGAACCGTAACCAACGTTCGCCGTGCTGCTGAAATACATGCGGTCTATATAGTCGCCGCCGTAGTTCATGTAGATGTTCAGACGGTTTGTGGGATTCATCTCAATCGTGCTGAGGGCTGAAAACCCATGCAGCGGAGCGAGAATGCCGTTCGGCTTGATCGTAACGTCGGCAATCGTTGAGTCGCCGTAGCGGCCCACGCCCTGCCCCCACAGACCCTTTAGGCCCACAGTGAGCTTGTTGTGTGCAAGCGGCGCGCGGAACCCGCCGCCGATTCCTGCGCCGATCTCCGTGTCGTTGGTCGCGGTTGTCACTGTACCGACAGTGTTATAAATGCGGTCGCGGAAGGTGCGCTGGATGCCGAAGATTTCCCAGTGGCCCCATCCAGGCTCGAGCACCGCCTTCACAACAAAGTCCGGCGCCACGTTAAAGGAGTAATTGGCGGTTGAGTTGTAAAGACCGCCGCTGACGCCCGCGCTGCCGATCAGGATCGTCGTCCCTGGATTAAGGACGATGGTGCCCGCTGGGTTCAGAGTCTCCGCGTTCTCGACGGATGCCGCAAGCCAGAAGCCCTTGCCGAAGCGCTGGCTCATGCGGAAGCCGTATTGGCGGCCCCACACGAAGCCTGCGGTATATTGCGCGTCAATCGTGGCAGGTAGAATTTCGCTGCCGTTTGAGGTGCCTTTGGTCGTCTCAGTCGCCAGCGACCACATCTGGCCTGCGCTCACTGTGAAGCCGCTCTTCATCGCAGCTTCCAGCCAGATCTGCCGCTGGCGCAATACGTAGCTGTTGCTCTGGTTGTTGTTCGAGGTAATGCCCGTGCCCAGCCAGTCCATTTCGTAGTAACCGGTCAAAGTCATTTTCGGCAAATGACCGACTGCCTTCACGGCGAGACGCGACTGACGGCCCGAACCATAAAATTCACTCAACTGTGCGGCGTTGGAGCTATCAAGCGGAACGCCCGTGAATGGCGTGTTGATGTCGGCGCCGGTGGCTCCGCTGCGCCACACGGTCGCAGCTTCAACAAAGCTTCCAGCGGGCGAGAGCGTGACTCCCTTGTAATTGATTGCCTCAGGGCTGGCGATTGCCTTCTTGATTGCCGCATTTTCATCGGAGACGGTCGTTGCTAGTGAGACTGCATTCCCCTTCAGGTCGCTCACCGTGCTCTGCAGCGTCGACACCGCGGCGGCATTCTCGGTGGCGGCCTGCTGCTGCGCGGTCGCATCGGCTTCTGCCTTCGCTGCCGTAGCCTGTGCGTCCGCTGCTGACTGCTGCGCCTGCTTCAGTTGGGCGTCCCTGCTTGCCAGATCGCTCTTCAGGCCGTCGATCTGACTCTGGAACTCCTGGCGCAGCGACTCAATCTGCTCTTCAACCGTGGGCTTCGGTGGAGTCTTGGTTACGTGCTTCGTCTTGGCTGGCGCCGGGGGGGCGCCGGCATACGCATTCAAGCTGGCGAGACTGACTGCCAATAGTGCGGCGGCAGCAGCTCCTGGTCGAAGGTTCATTGGGCTCTTTCCCTCTCTTTTCCTGTTGTCGTTACACGCCGGCGCTATCACGTGCACACCCTTGTTCGGCAAGATTCATGAGCGTTCAAGAGCATCTGAACCGTGCACGAACCGGAGGCGCAAATAACTCTACGGCGCGCGAAGCGCAGCAGTACGTCTCTGATGTTTCCTTGGCCGTATCTGAGTTGAGGCTCGCAGAACTTTATGAATATATGACGAATTCACATCTTTTTAACGCAGGCGGCCCTAATGCACGCCTGCATTAACGGCGTGTTAAATTCATCGCCTGTTCATAACTGCGAGGGGAAAAATGATGACAGGAAGATAAGTGGTCACAAGATATAACTTATTGAGGATTCCCTGCGCTTAGTAAGTTCGCAAGCAGACGGTAGGCGCCCGGCACTAACTCCGGTAGTTGGCGATAGAGGGCGTACGCTACATAGATATAAGTGCCTTTGCCGGGATGCGTCACCAGAAGGCCACCACGTTGTGGGTCCTGTCCAGCGTCGGCGGTCTCAGTCAGGGCTGTGTAGCCGGAGTCCCAGCTGTCAGGGAATCCATGACCTCGTTCTTCAATCCATCCGTCAAAATCGGTAGCGGTGATCTTGTTCGGCGAGGTAAGCAGGTTGTTCGCGGGGTCGAGCAGCTTCACGGGCGTCTGCTCATCCACCACACGTTCCGGCGAGCGCCCCATGGCAATCGGTAACGGCGCAGGGAAGTTTCCGCTCTGGTACTGCACGATCAGCGTTCCACCCTCACCCACGAATTCGTCCAGGCGCGCCTGCGCCGCAGCAAGATCGGGGCGAACAGAATAGGCGCGAATGCCAACGACGATCACATTCCATGCGGCGAGATCGCCGGAGGTGAGCTCGGCCGGCGTAAGCAGATGTGGCTTCACGCCAAGACCCTCGATTGCCTCGGGAACGAGGTCACCGGGTCCCATCACGTATGCGATGCGCAGACCGCTCGCGAGCTTCACATCGACCTTTCGCGTGTTCAGAACAGCCGGAGTGTACTTGTTATATGGGCGCAAGCCGGCATAGCCCACGCTTCGCCAGCCCGACTCGTACGCGTGGCCTGCAAAATGCGCGACGGCCTGGATCGAGTACGCCCCTGTCTGCGTAGCGGACGGTGTCACCGAGAAAAGGATTGGCTCGGCATCGCCGGCGTTCGTGCGATGAAACTTCGCCTCTGCCGGCTCGGCGTGCCACCCTGCCGGCAGCTTCAATTCCACCGTGCCCTCCGCCGCAGATTGCGTGTGAATTGTGACGCGCACAGGCAGAACGCCCCCGTCGAGGGGAAGAATGCGGGCCTCAGGATCGACGCGCACGCCGATTGCGGGCGTAACAACCAGCGGCTCATAGATTCCACCCGGCCCCGTGACATGTTCGAGTGTCTGCACAACGCCCCCGACTCGCACCGGCACGCCGTCGAAGGAGTACTCAGCCCATGCGGCCAGCGGCCACGGCGCAAAAGAGCGCAGCCGCCATTCGGGATTCGAAATGTCATAGTAAGGCTGCTCGATGGTCGGGCGGGTGAAGAAAGGCCTGGTGGGCTCAGCGTTCTCTGCCACGGTCACGCGAAAAATCGGATCGTTGACCTGCCGGCTTCCGATTATTGCCCCGCTCAGCAAATCGCTCTTCCATGGCGCGCCGCTCGCGCTCGCGAGCCAGACCTTCGAGAGGGTCACATCGGCAGCAGCGGCGGTTGCGTGCACCCGCACCCTGATGTCTTCCCCGGGTATTGCGCTGCGCGGAGTCTCATCGGCGGATCCGCCCCTGAAGCCGCCCGTCGCAGCAATGCTCTCATTGGTGCGAAATGCCATAACATCGAGCCCCAGCGAGGCAGCCAATGCATCCTGGAACTGCTCGATCTTCTGATCCAG
>JBATYG010000135.1:0-1626 GCA_049673945.1 Occallatibacter sp. | reverse complement strand
GAAGATGTCGCAACAGGGCTGGCCGTTCCAACTGCGATGACCTTCGGACCACGTGGCCGGCTTTACGTGTCGAACCTTGGCGCGGCGCCCGCAGGCGCAGGCCAGATTGTGTGGATCGACATCAACTAACAATCAGCTTCATCCCCAAGCAGAAATGCCGACGAAGCTGTATTCGAGCTCGCCGGCATTTCTATCTTCCGTAAAGAGTGCCAAGTTAGTAGAAGAGATATTTGCGCCAGCGGTCGTCGCCCCGGCCGAGCATGCGCATGATCTGGCGGCTGGTGTGCAGCGAAAAAGGACGCGGCTCGCGCAACAGCACCATGTCATCGATTTCGCTCAACAGCCGGTTGCCCTTGCGACGGTTGCAGGCATGGCAGCAGGCAACGAGATTCTCCCATGTGGAACTGCCGCCGCGAGAGCGCGGGATCACGTGGTCGAGCGTGAGGTCGCTGGGGGCAAAGACCTCCGCGCAATACTGGCAGGTGTTGCGATCGCGAAGCAGAATATTCTTGCGCGAGAGCGCGCGAGTCTGGTGGGGGATGCGCCGGTACTCAAGCAGACGAATCACAGAGGGCATGGAGATGTGGCTACGCTGCGCGTGCAGTGTGAGGCCGTGCTCCTCCTCAGTGCGCGCGATGCCTTTGAGCACCAGCACGAGCGCGCGCCGCGCCCCGCAGATGTTGATGGGCTCGTAGGACGCGTTGAGCACCAGCACGGGCATCTGCAGAATATGGCCGGACTGCACTGCCGCGTTCTCCCCGGCATAGGCCGCGGCTCTGGCGATTGATTTTTGCTTGCGTGCATGAATCATGGCTTTTCCCAGCGACATCCTTGTCCCCCGTCAAAAAGATCGTCGGTCCCCGGTGTGACTTGCCCTACAGCCGGCGCAGTGCCGGCCGCACGATCTGAACCTCCCGCATCCGCCATCGGCTCGCGCGATTCGGCGGCGTTGAAACTTTCGGCGTAGACGCGGCGCGCGCGCGCCAGCGTAGCGACGCGCACCGATGTTGCTCCTGCTGCCACGAGCGCGCGGCTAGCCGAGCGCACGGTCGCGCCGGTCGTGAGAATGTCGTCGATCACAAGGATGTGCCTGCCTGCGACCGTGGCCGAATCCGGCACGCGGAACGCATTGCGCACGTTGAGCCGGCGCTGCCGCGGCGTAAGACCTGCCTGGCTGCCCGTGGCGCGCTTCCGGACCAGGACACCCGATGCCAGCGCGAGACGCCACTGCGGATGCGATTGACGCAAAGCGCGGATCGCGGCCTCGGCAAGAAGGGTTGTCTGGTTGAAGCCGCGCTGCCTTCGCTTGCGCGGATGCAGCGGCACCGGCACCACAAGCAGCTCGCCGGGCGCCTCGCTGTGCAGTTGAGCGATCGTCTGCGCGAGCATGTGCCCGAGCCGCCGCGACGCTGGATGCAACTTTTGATATTTCAGTGCGTGAATCGCTTCGCGCATTCTGCCGGTATAAGGACCATAGGCAACGGCGCGCAGAAAAGGCGGCGTCGCGAGACGGCAGGTGCGGCAGAGGGGCCCACTCGCCCCGGCCTCGTTCCCGAACTCGTTTCCGGCCTCACTTATCGGAGTGCGATCGATGGCGGACTGGTCCACCGTGTCGCCGCAGCGCGC
>JBATYG010000134.1:0-1673 GCA_049673945.1 Occallatibacter sp. | reverse complement strand
CACAAGAGCAGCGGAGGCGTTGCGGAACATCCTTTTCCTTCCCGCCCTCCGCAAGGCAAGTAAGGAGAAGGAAGGCGCGACAGCTGTATGGATTTCGCTGATAAGGCTATCACGCGTTCTTCGGGATTCGCCGATCTGTGCGGGCCTCAGGGTCGGGTATCGAAGCGTCTGCGCAGCAGCGTATCCACGGCGATTGCGCCGGGGCCGAGGATGAGAATGAGCAGCGCAGCGAACCAATAGGTGTAAGGGGTGGCGCCGTAGAAATCTTCAGGCTTGGAAAACATGTGCATGAAGTTGGCGCGATCGTCAGGCACGCTGAGATAAGCCATCGTCATGTTGACGAAGAGCACGAGCGACGTGAGGCGCGACAGGATGCCGAGCGCGAAGAGGATGCCGCCAACGAACTCTACGAGCGCCACCAGCAGAGCGGTCGTGGCCGGCGCCGGTAGATTGAGACTCGCGAAAAACTCCGTGACGCGGCCAAGATGTGTCAGCTTGCCCCAGCCATCCTGGGCAAATTGCCATCCCCAGGAGCGGCGACTGGCGAGCAGAAGTGGGCTGCGCAGCCATTCGAGCAGAGAACAGACGCGAAGGTAGGCGTTGGCGATTGCTTGCATGCTCTTTCCTTTGTCGGAGAGGATTCGGGCAGCGAGGTCTATTTGATCATATCCTCAAGCGCATCTTGGAGCGCAGGAGCACTGATCCAGCCGAGCTCAGCCCACGAAGCGAACCACCGGCGCAGCTCCGCGGGACGTTTCGCAGGGGCAAGCTTCGATTCAGCAAAGCCCGCGTCAATCGCCTCGCCGAGCGGCCTGCCCTCGCGCAGAGCCGACAGCGTGACAAACTCTTCGCGCCGGAGCCGAAGATAGTAGATCGAGCCATCGATGCGATGCGCGGCGAGCCAGGTTGGGCGGCGCCGCAGACGCGGCAGGCTTACCGGTGCTTCGCCGCTGTCATCATGGCTCACGCCTGCCTCGCTGGTCTGCCTCTTCTCGTGCGTGTGGAGCCCGAGCACCAGATCATCCGCGGGATACTCAAGGGCGATGAGCCGCAGGTGAGGCTGCAGCCCCAATCGTGAATCGCCATCAAGAGTTGCAATCTGATCGAGAGTGAGCGGCGTGTGTTCGGCATTGTCGAACGCTTCGACAAAGGCCCACTCAATACGCGCAACGTCAACCGCGAGCCGATGCCGCCTGCCCCCGCGACGCGGATCAGCCGCAAGCCACGTGGCCAATTGGGAGCCAAGGTTCCGCAACGAAAAAGAGCGGCTGGGATGTGCTGTGAGATACGCGATGGAGAGAGCCTCAAACGTCGGCGGTCCCACCACGGCGCGCAGTGCGGCGAAGTCTTCAGCCAGCGCCCCGAGCACGCGGAACCAGTCGTGCCGGTTGTAAATCTCAAGGCGCTCAAACGCGTTGAGCCGGCTGTTGGGCGCGATGAATGAGGCCGCAATCGCGCTCATGTCGCGGCCGTCGGCGGCAGTGCCCCGCATCTCTTCGTCTGCCGTTAGCGGCTGCATGACGGCTGCAGCCATGGCCCGCTGCAGCTCTGCAAGAGTCATGCCGGGCGCGGTCATTTCGCCGCCTCTGCAAGCTGGCCCGAGTACTGCCGCAGAAACCGCTCAGCCTTCTTCGCCTCGTTGTGCACTTCGTCGAAGCTGGGGATATGGTCAT
>JBATYG010000133.1:0-5534 GCA_049673945.1 Occallatibacter sp. | reverse complement strand
GAGTGATGTTTTGAAAAACGTCGCCGGTGATGGAGCCGCCGACAAGGGATTTCCCAAAGATAAGGTGAACCGGAAATTCAAAGGCCGCGAAGTTGCGGGAGTGAAGCGCATTGTCGCCTATCGCACCTTCCTGGGTTTGATAAAAGGCCTGCTGTTCGGCATTGAGCTCGGCGTAGGACTTGTTGCGCGCGGCGCTGATGGCCTTGGGATCGAAGACGGGCCCGGTTCCATCGACGATGCTTTTGCGGAAGGGCGGCACAGCGTCCGCGTCGGACCAGTAGGGGCCGAAGTCTTCAAAGGCGTCGGTGAAGAAGTAGAGCTTCTGCGGCTGCCAGGGCAACAACCCTTCCGTGAGGTTGGCCATGCCGGTGCGATCGCGCGGCGGCGAAAGCTGCTCGGGAAATTGCAGCGGATCGGCGGCGGTGTCAAAGGCTTCAACGGCGAGCACGCCGGCGGCCTGGTGGTCCTCATGATTTTCGCCGGCGACGGGATGCGGCAGCCAGGTGAGGATGACATCGGGACGGGTGATGCGTACGAGGCGCACGACCTGGTCGAGAGCGAGGCCGTGGCTCCAGTTGTCGAGCGAGCGAAGCACAGCCTGGCCGGGCGTGTCGTGGCCGTCGAGGAACCAGACGTTTTCAATGCCGAAGGATGCCAGCGCGCGGCGGGCCTCGATTTCGCGGAGCTGGCCGAGAGCGCGGCCCGACTCGTTGCCGACGCTGTTGCCACCTCCATCGCCGCGCGTACAGTAGACGATCGCGATTCGCTTGTGCTGGTCGAGCGAAAGGTGGGCGAGATAAGCACCAATGAGGACGTCGTCATCCGGATGCGCGAGGACAACGAGAAGGTCCGCTTTGTAGCGTGCGTCGGGCGGCAGCAGGGCGGGAGCCTCGGATTGAGCGAAGGCGAGAGGCAGAAGGAGAGCAAGGCCGAGAAGAGCGAGCATCGGCCGCAGGAACGGAATCGTGCGCATGGGGTGAAGTGTAAATTGCCGGCGTGCGGAGCGCGGAAGATCAGTGAGCTTCAGAGGCGGCGACGGCGGCGTCTTTCACGGGATCGAGAAGCTGATCCGGAACCAGCGAACCGAAGGAACCAGCGAACCGAAGATTGTGTTGTCCCTCGTTCGGTTACATCCGCGCGGCCTAATTCATCCGACCGTGACGGCTGCGACTTCGTAGTCTTCGAGAGAGGCAACCGCGAACTGTAACATTTGGTTCTCAAAGACGAACGAAGGACTCCGTCCGGCTCTGAGGAGTTTGACCGACATTACTTCAACTCCGGAAGGTAGTTTCATCGACACCTTCTGCGGGCCAATCGGGTTGACGGACTGCAACCAGCCTTGCTGCGCGTTGAAATTGGTGTAGTTGAGCAAGTGAACGGCATAGCCGGGGGAGGTCTCCCAACAAAACATCTCGATCGATCCTGGGCCCTCTACAGAGACAACCGTCTCATCGTGGCTGACCCAGCGGATCGTATTGAGCAGCAGGCGCAGAAGATCGCCATGGCCAGTGAGCCAGTATGTGCGTTCGATGTCTCCCGGAAACCACGCCATGCGGCTGGCTCCGGATTCGCGCAGGACGATAGCCGGCTCATTCGTGTGTGGATGCGCCGGGTATGCCAGCTCCGGCGGGTAGCGCACAAAACCTGGAACGACAGTGAGCAAGGGGTTGTCCACGGGCTTAATCGGCATACGGTTCTGCGCGCCAGGGAGCCAGGTGGTGTCGTGAAAGCCTTGCAGAATAGGGTGCGGCGGCCCGGCCACGGCCTCGATGCGCGCTGAATAGGGATTGCCGTTGGTTCCGATGGCATCGCCGTTCTTGCTCACGCCCATCACATCGGCGAGTCCGAAGTCGACGCGAGGCTTGAGGTTTTCGTCATAGAGACTTGTTTCGAAGCTGGCCATCAGTGATCCGCCTGAGTGCACATAGTCGCGCAGTTGTTCACATTGGCGATCGCTGAGCATGGCGACGTTGGGCAACAGCAGCGCGCGATACTTCGCCAGCCGCTCCGGCTCGAGGCGGTCTTCGTGGACGAAGTCGAAGGCGAAGCGGCCCTGGAGCAGTGCGTCGTAGATTCCCTGTGTCGTCTCGTGCATGTAGGCTCGGGATGGCGCGGAGGCAGGCCCTGGGTAAAGAAGCTGGGTGCTCTGCCCGATCACCACTCCGATGTTGGCGATGGAACGTCGCGTGGTCAGGTGTGCATCATGCCCCGCAGTCCAGCGGAAATAGTCTGCGCCGACTTGCTGCCAGCGACGGTCTTCGACAAATCCGTTCTCCGCACCGACGAAATGGAAGTAGGGCACCATGCCGCTGGCAACGGTTTCGTTGAGCCACATTCGGGCTTCAGCAGGACTCTTCGAAATGTTTCGCCATCCGGGATTGCCCGTCGAGTAGGCAGCTGTGACGTTGGCAGCAAACTTGCCATCGAGCACGGCATTGCAGACACGTCCCTGCAGGCTGCATCCCCAAACCGCTGTGTCGCCGTAGGCCCGTCCCTGGTTGTCTGCCTGGAACCAAACAGCAATCTTGCCGAGGCGATCGAGATTGGGTCCACCGCGTACGTTGCCGCCGGAGTTGGCGAAGAAGAAGCTGTCGGGCTTTTTCTCTTTGGCGATCGCGTCGTATTTCTGCCACAGCTCGAGGACGCGGTCAGTGAAGACCCGCCAGTAAGCTGGAGTCCCGGTTGGCGGGAGTGTGCGGCAGATAGAACAGTGGCAATCGGGCAAACTGCCGAGCGGAGGCCAGCCGTTGGCGTAGAAGCAATCGACTTCGTAGAGTGAGTTGACCTCGCGCATGATCGCAGGCACGTAGTCGTCCATGTAGCTCGTAAACATGCAGGTCTTAAACAGGCGAGGCTCTTCGCCACTGTATTGCACGGACCCATCCTGGTGGCGCATGGCCCACTCGGGATGCGCTTCGAGCGCATCACCCCAGTTGAGATCCGGACTCATGCGCGCCACCACGCGCATACCGCGCTTCTTTGCCGCAGCCGTGCATTCGCCGAAGAGGTCGCGGTCATTGAGGAATTTGCCGTGGCGGTGAAACTTTACCTTGGAGGGATAGAAGGCGAGAATTCCGGTAACGCTAACAAAGACAATATCTGCTTCGGCGGAGTGCCAGTAATCAGCCCATTGATCCACGTTCATGACCGCGGGATCGTATTCGGTCATGTTGGTTTGCCCTACCCGTCGAATCTTCTGCTGCCAGGGCAAGGTCGACTGGTCTAACGGAGGCAAGCGCCGAGGAAGCGAGACGAGGTCAACGCTTGATCCGTCTGTATCCAGGATGGGCGCCCGGTCGGCCGGCGAAGGCGGCATTGCCTCGAGACGACCCAGCGCGGATGTCAGCGGAACGGCTCCCGCTCCGGCCGTAACGCCTGCTTTCAGAAAATTGCGTCGGTTCAGCACGGGCTCTCCGGACGTGATTCCACGAAAGTCTACCAGCACCGATATCGTTGAAGCATCAGACGAGCAACGATGAGTAAATCATCGAAGGGGCGCTAGTTCGCTTCAGAGGCGGCGATGCCTGCGTCTTTCACCGGATCGAGAACATGGAAGCCTTCGGACTTTGCCGCGTCAAGGATGAGTTGCGATGCGGAGACAAAGATGATCTCGGTGCCCTGGAACATTTCGCGGGCCACGATCGCGGCGCCGAGCTGCAGGGCGTCGGGCCAGCGAAGCCGGCTGCGGTCGATGAGTTGGCGCGCGGCTTCGAGGACGGCGGGGTTGAGCGGCTCCTGCACCATGCGGGCTGACTCGAGACGCAGAATCTCGAGGGCAGCCGCAGCGTCGGCAGAGCTGATGCCGCCGGTACGCTCCCGGCGGCGGATGGCGGTATAGACCTCAAGCGGCGCAGAGGCCGCGATAAGTTTCCGGTTGTCCTCGACAGACTCCATCAGACGGATGAGCGTGTCTGTGCCGGGCTCCTGCACAAAGAGTTTGGCAAAAGCGGTCGACTCGAGGAAGTAGCAGCTCACAGGGCCCCTCGCTCCTCTTCAATGACCTCGGCGAGCGAGCCGTTGTGGACGGCCACAGGATGAAAGCGCTGCGCCTCTTCGGGAATGCCCGCCTCGGCCCGGTTGAGACGGATAGTAGTCGTGGGATAGGCCGGGGTTTTGGGATTGGCGATCTTGCTGGTAAGCACGACGCCGCGCTGAATGGCTTCGGCTAGAACCGCCTGGCGCGACTCGGGCTGCTGATTCCAGCGGAAGGCCTTGCGCGGCAGGAACGAGTCGCGGAACCACTTGAGCGCGATGAAGGCATGGCCGCCGCGTTCGGCTTCGGCAAGAGCGGCGCAGAGTTCCTTGACGCGGGCGTCGATATCCGCGGGAATCATGCCCTGCTGGCTGTCATCCTCCTCGCCGAAGTTGTGATCGGCTACGACACGAGGCGCGCGGAAAGGCCGCTGCGGCTGCTCCGTGGCGTCATCGATGCGTTCGAAGTAGATGCGGACTTCGTCCTCTTCGGGCGACCAGGACTCTGCGGAGGCGTTGCGGCGCTTGCTGCGGCCGCTCTCGCTGCAAAGCTCAACGATGACCTGATATCCCGGAGGAGCGAGGAAGCGCAAAGCGCGCACGAGACCCGGATCCTGCGAAAAAGCCAGCTCGCCAAGAGCTTCTTCAATAATTTCTTCAGCGTCGGGAATGCTTAAACTACTGATGTCTATGCTGTTTTGCACAGCTCTCTTCCCTTTCATTTTCTTCTCCCTATAACGTCTCTTCTAGTCGCCTCGCGGGGATATGGTCCGGCGAGATCCTTAAGAATCGATCGAGAGTTGCTCCGAATGCCAGCGCCCCGGTGAATCCGCCAAGTGGGGCGACGCCCATTCAACTAAAGTCCCGGATAGATGTAAGGCGAAAGAACAGTGATCCTGCATTCTTTAATAAGTAAGCAACAGCTTCTGTCCAGACAAGACATTCAGGCCCGACGTAGGGGGTTTATAGGGTCCGACGGGGTTATCCGGCTGTGTTGACCAAGACCTAGTGTAAACGATAACAAGGAGTTTCCCCCATCCATCGCCCCACGGGATATAGCGAGAGACGGGAATCGCACCGCTAAAGTTTCATTCGACTTTAAATCTCTCCGTTGACCTATCTTCGCACAAGAAACCCACACAAGAAAGAGCTGTTGTAGCCTGTCCAGCACATATTTGAGACCTGGCAGTGCGGTTTTCGGGGATCCCGGCCGGCCGGGCTGCGCCACGAGCCTTGGATAGCTGGAGTGGACGAAGCGTCGTTTTCCCATAATGGGAAAACCTGAGATTCGCCCTCGCCGGCAGCCTCGAATTTCAGAGTGGCTGGCGACTGGAACTAAGAATGTTTTGGGAATCTCTTCGCAAACCCCAAGCGACGAGAACCGACGCGATAACGATGGCGACGCCGACCGACATGAAACCCGCCGTGACGAAGCTCTCCTGCCAGGCCAGCCCGTTGTGGCCCGCACCCGTAATTGGAGACAGTGCGGCGGTGCCGAAGACGGCGGCAAGCAGGGTAATAAACCAATTGACGTATGTCCCGAACAACACAGCCCAGAATGC
>JBATYG010000132.1:0-5176 GCA_049673945.1 Occallatibacter sp. | reverse complement strand
GACCTGGTGGAGATGGAAGTGCGCGAGCTTCTGACCAAGTACCAGTTCCCGGGCGACGATGTGCCGGTGATCCGGGGCTCGGCGCTGGGAGCTCTGAACGGGGAAGCGCAGTGGGAGCAGAAGATCGGCGAGCTGATGGAAGCGGTGGACAAGAACATTCCGCAGCCTGACCGCGCGATTGATCTGCCGTTCCTGATGCCGATCGAAGACATTTTCTCGATCTCGGGTCGTGGCACGGTGGTTACGGGCCGCATCGAGCGGGGCAAGGTGAAGGTGGGCGAGGAAGCGGAGATCGTAGGCTTCCGCGAGACGCGCAAGACGGTTGTGACCGGCGTTGAGATGTTCAAGAAGCAGCTGGACGAAGGTCTGGCGGGGGACAACGCGGGACTTCTTCTGCGCGGCATTGCCAAGGAAGACGTGGAGCGCGGGATGGTGTTGGCCAAGCCGGGATCGATCACGCCGCACACCAAGTTCAAGGGCGAGATTTACGTTCTGTCGAAGGAAGAGGGTGGCCGTCATACGCCGTTCTTCAAGGGATATCGTCCTCAGTTCTACTTCCGCACGACGGACGTGACTGGTGTGGCCGAGCTTCCTGAAGGCACGGAGATGGTGATGCCAGGCGACAACGTGCAGCTGGTGGTGGAACTGATCACGCCGGTGGCCATGGAGAAGGGGCTGCGCTTTGCAATCCGCGAAGGCGGACGCACGGTCGGGGCGGGCACCATCTCGGAAATTATCAAGTAGGCGCTGGCCGCGCCGGGCAGGCTGCCCTTGGGGCGCATGTTCGACGCGGCAAGCGAAACAGGACAAGGCTGAGCGGGGACCGGGTGACCGGTTTCCGGGGCAGTGGAAAGAAGAGCCATGGTAGGACAGAGAATTCGCATCCGGTTGAAGGCATACGACTATCGCGTGCTGGATACATCGACCGGCGAGATCGTGGAGACGGCCAAGCGCACTGGGGCAACGGTGGCGGGTCCGATTCCCTTGCCGACGATCAAGAACAAGTACTGCGTGCTGCGTTCGCCGCACGTGGATAAGAAATCGCGCGAAGCTTTTGAGATCCGCACGCACAAGCGGCTGATCGACATTCTCGAACCAACGCAGCAGACGGTGGACGCGCTGATGAAGCTCGATCTGCCGGCAGGCGTCGACGTCGAGATCAAGGCCTTCGAGAAATAGGGACTGGCCGTCCATGCAACTCGCGCCTTGGGGTGCGGGGTGCTGCGGTGGCAAAGACGCAGTAAATATTCGCCGCCCGCGCAGGGCCCGGCAGTGCGATGAAGATCGCATGATGAGGTGAAAGAGTTATGGCAGTTACGGGAATTCTGGGTAAAAAAATCGGCATGACGCAGGTTTTCGACGAGAAGGGCGATGTGCACCCGATTACGGTGTTGCAGGCAGGTCCCTGCGTGATCACGCAGCTGAAGTCGGCTGCGAAGGATGGCTACGATGCCGCGCAGATCGGGCTGGTCGAGTTTGTAAAGGCTTCGCGGATTACCAAGCCGCAGGCAGGTCACCTGGCCAAGACCGAAGCGCCACCGGTGAGGTACGTGAAGGAAGTTAGCGTGGAACCGGCTCAAGAAGGCGCCGTCGAAACGAAGGCCGGCGATCGCGTGCTGGTCGATATCTTCGCCGATGCCAAGTTCGTGGATGTGATCGGCACCTCGAAGGGCCGCGGTTTTGCGGGCGTCGTGCGCCGGCACAACTTCGCAGGCGGTCCCAAGTCGCACGGCCACATGTTCCAGGTGCAGGGTTCGATCGGCGCCTCCAGCTTTCCGTCGCGTGTGTTTCCGGGCCAGCGTATGCCGGGCCACTACGGCACCGACCAGGTGACGGTACGCAACCTGCGGGTGCGCGGCATCGATCTCGACGAGAACCTGCTGATGGTTGAGGGAGCGGTTCCCGGACCGCGCGATGGCTATGTGTTGATCTCGAAGGCGAAGGCTCCGCCGCGCGAGCGTCGTGGATTTGCCGGCGCGGGGACGGTTGACCCGCTGAAGGCTTCGAAGAAGACAATGGCGAAGAAGTCCAAGTAGCAGCACCTGCGGTGCGGGGACTGGCCGTCCAGGCAATGGCCGCCTGACGGCGGCAAAAAAGAATTGAAGGGCTGTTTGAGCGCCCGGAAGAAGAAGACGATGGCAAACGTTGATGTTGTGAATCTGAACGGTGAAAAGGTGGGCTCGCTCGAATTGGCCGATGCGCTCTTTGCGCCCGACCAGGTGAACGAGGCTCTGCTGTGGGAGGCGGTGAAGCACTATCGCGCTTCGCTGCGCCAGGGCACGCACGCCACCAAGAACCGCAAGCTGGTCGCTGGCTCGGGCAAGAAGCTCTGGAAGCAGAAGGGGACGGGCCGCGCGCGCGTGGGCTCGGTGCGTTCGCCTCTGTGGCGCCATGGCGGCACAGTGCATGGACCCCAGCCGCGCAGCTACGACTATGCTTTTCCGCGCAAGAAGCTTTTGGGCGCTCTGCGCTCGGCGCTTGCGGCAAAGCTAGCCGACGGCAAGCTCACGGTTGTGGACTCGTTCGAGTTGAAGGAGCCCAAGACCAAGCTCTATTTCAACGCTCTGGGCAAGCTGGGCGTGACGCGCACTGCACTGCTGGTCGAGAACGGCAAGACTCTCTCGCAGGCGCTGGTGCTGGGCGCGCGCAACCTCGAGGGCGTTGAGCTGGTGCTCAACAACGAAGTGCACCCTTACGATCTGCTGCGCTATGACCGGGCGATCTTCTCCAAGGCCGCCATTGAGCAGCTGGCAGAGGCGCTCGAGAAGTCCGCTTCCAAGCGCAAGCTGGCACAGAAGGAGGCTGCGTAATGCCAACTCTCTATACAGTGATCCGCCGCCCCCTAATTACGGAAAAGGGCCTGGGCATCAAGGAGACCGAAGGGACGCTGGTGTTTGAAGTTGCGCCCGAGGCTTCGAAGACCGAAGTGAAGCAGGCAGTCGAGGCGCTCTTCAAGGTGAAGGTGGCCACGGTGCGCACGGCCAACGTGGCGGGTAAGGAACGCCGCCGCGGCAAGTTCGCCGGCTATCGCGCCGATTGGAAAAAGGCATACGTCCGGCTCAGGGCCGGCGAGAAGATGCCGGACTATGTGAGCAACCTGTAAGCCGGTTGCCGGGCAGCGCAAGCGGCTCGAAAAAGGAAGGACTATCGGGGCCCGAAGAGTACCGGAGGGTTCCGGAGAAACGGGGAGAAGAACGCTGAAGCTCGGCGCGGATTCTCCAGGACAGAAGACGATGGCGATCAAGACATACAGACCGGTTACACCGACGCTGCGCTTTCAAACCGCGCTGGTGAACGATGACCTGACGACGGACAAGCCGCATAAGCCGCTGCTGACCACCCGCAAGCGCACCGGCGGCCGCCGCAATGCGGGCGATCTGACTATCCGCCACCACGGCGGCGGTCACAAGCAGAAGCTGCGCCTCATCGATTTCAAGCGCGAGAAGTTCGGCGTTCCGGGCAAGGTGGCGACGATCGAATACGATCCGAACCGCTCGGCGCGCATCGCGCTGGTGCACTACGCCGATGGCGAAAAGCGCTACATCCTTCAGCCTGTCGGACTCAAGGTGGGTGCGACGGTTTCCTCCGGCCCAGAAGCCGACATTCTCGTCGGCAACGCGCTGCCGCTTAAGAACATTCCCGCCGGCACCACGGTGCATGCGATCGAGCTGAGGCCGGGCAAGGGCGCGCAGATGGCGCGTTCGGCCGGTGCGCAGGCGCAGTTGGTGGCCAAGGAAGGCGATTACGCTCTTCTGAAGCTGCCTTCCGGCGAGACTCGCAAGGTGCTGGCCGAGTGTATGGCGACGGTCGGCCAGGTAGGCAACACGGATCACGAGAATGTGGCCATCGGCAAGGCCGGCCGCAACCGCTGGAAGGGCATCCGCCCGACCAACCGCGGCGTGACCATGAACCCTGTCGACCACCCACACGGCGGCGGCGAGGGCAAGACTTCGGGCGGCCGTCACCCGGTGACCCCGTGGGGCCAGCCGACACGCGGCTACAAGACACGCAACAACAAGCGGACCGACGCATTCATCGTCAGCCGCCGGGCGAAGTAGAGGAGCTGAAGGTTTATGGCACGTTCGACAAAGAAGGGCCCGTTTGTGGATGCACACCTCAGCGTAAAGATCGAGGTGCTGAACAAGGCCAACGACAAGAAGGTTGTGAAGACCTGGTCGCGCCGTTCGACGATCTTCCCGGAGTTTGTGGGGCACACCATCGCGGTCCACAACGGCAAGAAATTCGTTCCCGTGTACGTGACCGAGAACATGGTTGGGCATAAGCTTGGCGAGTTCGCCCCGACGCGCACCTTCAAGGGGCACACGGGTGGCAAGGCGGCCGAATCTGCCGCGAAGCCCGCGGGACGGTAAGCCCGCGGGACAGTAAGAGAGATTAAGCGCAGGCGGAGCGGGCTCGGCCGGGGCGCAGCAGAGATTGAGGAAGGCAGACGAATGGCAGTCGAGACAAAGGAATACCGGGCAGAGGCCAAGTTTCAGCGCGTGTCGCCACAGAAGGCGCGGCTGGTGCTCGATTTGATCAAGGGCCGGGGAGTGCAGGAGGCGCTGGAGACGGCAGCCTTCACCAAGAAGCGGATTGCCCCGGTGATTCACAAGCTGCTGACGTCAGCGGTGGACAACGCGAAGTATGTCGCGGGCGAGCAGGGCATCGACCTGGATGTCGACAACCTGTATGTCAAGCAGGCACTGGCCAACGACGGGCCGCGCATGAAGCGCATCCGCCCAGCGCCGATGGGCCGCGCCTACCGCTACCAGCGCAGGCTGGCGCACATCGTGGTGTCAGTGGCCGAGCGCAACGGTGGCGCGGAGCTGGTGAGCAGGGCCGAGGAGCCGGTCAAGGCTGCGAAGCCGGCCAAGAAGAAGGCTCCCGCAAAGGCGGCTGCGAAGAAAACGGCAGCGAAAAAGACAGCGGCGAAGAAGCCGGTTGCGGCAACCAAGAAGAAGGCCGGCAAGTAAGGCCTGAGAGGATTTGAGGGAAGAGTTATGGGACAGAAAGTCCATCCTTACGGATTCCGGCTGGGAGTGAACAAGCCGTGGCGTTCGCGCTGGTTCTCCGAGCGCGACTATGACAAGCTCCTGGTCGAAGATGTGAAGCTCAAGAAAGAGCTGAGGGAGAAGCTGAAGGCCGCTGGCGTGAGCTCGGTCGAGATCGAGCGCCC
>JBATYG010000131.1:0-7498 GCA_049673945.1 Occallatibacter sp. | reverse complement strand
GACGGATGGGCTGACCGATGCCGAGGTGCATTCGCAGCCGCTGGGTCTGACCTCCGTTGCGCAGCATCTACGGCATATTGCGCGGTCCACAGATCGGATTCTGACCTATGCCGAGGGTGGACAGCTTGGCGGCGATCAACTAGCGCTGCTGAAAGCGGAGAGCGCAGGCGCCGAGGGTTCAAACAAAGAGACGCTGGCGGCGCTGCTGGCCGAGGTTGAAGCATCGTTTGCGAATGCGGCGGCCCGGGTAAGGAATCTGGCGGGCGCCGACCTTAACATTCCCCGCCATGTGGGCCGCAAACAGTTGCCGACCAGCATCGGTGGCGCGCTGATCCACGTGGCCGATCACACCCAGCGGCATGTGGGGCAGGTGGTGACGACGGCGAAGATGCTGAAGGCGATGCGGAGCTGAGCTACTTCAGCGTGTCGATCTCGCTTACGCTGTCGAGGATGTGGCCCATCTTTTCCTGCTTGGTTCGCAGATAGCGCTCGAAGGTTTCCTGCGGCTCCACTTCGGCGGAAACGCGCTCGGTGACAGCAATGCCGGCTGACTCAAGAGCGGTGACTTTTTCAGGATTGTTGGTCATGAGACGAACGCTGGAGACGCCAAGCTGCTTGAGCACTTCGGCCGGCAGCTCGTACCCACGGCAGTCGGCGGCGTAACCGAGTTCTTCGTTGGCCTCGACGGTGTCGCGTCCCTGGTCCTGCAACTCATAGGCTTTGAGCTTGGCCATGAGGCCGATGCCGCGGCCCTCCTGCTGCTCGTAGAGCAGGATGCCGGCGCCTTCCTGGGCGATCCGCTTGAGGGCGAGCTCGAGCTGCAGGCGGCAGTCGCAGCGCAGGGAGCCGAAGACGTCGCCCGTGAGACACTGCGAGTGGATGCGCACGACCGGCGGCGCCTTGTGGATGTCGCCCATGACAAGCGCGACGAGGCCCTCGACGCTTTGGGCCGGCACAGCGCAATTTTCACGTGTTGCGGATGGCGTGCCTTCGAAGCCGAGAATACGGAAATGACCCCAGCGGGTGGGGAAGTCGGCTTCGGCGATCTTCTTCACACTTTCAAATGCCATGGCTCCATTTTAACTGGAGCGGAATTGCCGCCCGCGGCGCGTCAGCGCGTCTGCGTCTCGATTTGCCGCGCCAGGTACCTGAAAATTGGATGCCCGCGCGCGCGGCAGGATACATTGAGGGGGTGACCGACCGCCTGATTCTGATAACGCTGCTGGTGAAGTTGGGCGTGATGGCTTCAGTGGCCAGCGTGCTGGCACGGGCAAGCTCGTTTCGGCAGCTCTTCTTTGCTGAGGACAGACGACCGAGGCAGACGCTGGCGCTGCTCGCGTTCTTTCTGGTGCCGCTGACACTCGGCGTCTGGATCCGCACAACGGTTCCGAACTTCCTCGCGGCAGATATCTCCTTCGAGACGATTATTTTACTGGGGCTCTTCGTGGGGCCAGGCTGGGCCATGCTGGGGGGCGCGGTCCTGTCGGCGCCTGCGCTTCATCACGGCGAATACCTGGCGCTGCCATTTAATGCGGCCGTGGGATTGCTGGCGGGTCTGCTTGGGCGGCTGGTTGATCCTGAGGAGATTTGGTCGTTCACCCCGTTCATCGACCTGAGCCTTTATCGCTGGGTGCGTCGCATCCTGCGCCAGCCGCGCATCGATCGGCAGTTCCTCATGCTCTTTCTGATTGTGGCGGCCGAGGCGTGCCGCGACTGGATCGCTGCCCTTTTTCCGCACAAACTTTTTGCTCTCGTGTCGCGACAACTCTGGGTGCAAATCCTGGTCTGTGTGACGGCGCCAATGGTGGTGGGCATCGCCATCAAGGTGTGGAACGCGCTGCGTATCGAGATGAAGCTGGAAGAGCAAAAGAGGCTGCTGCTCGAGGCGCGGCTCGATGCGCTCCAGCGGCAAATCAATCCTCACTTTCTCTTCAACACGCTGAACTCCATTGCTTCGCTGGTGCGTGTGAAGCCGGAGCTTGCGCGCGAGATGACGGTGAAACTGGCGAATATTCTCCGGGCGCTCCTGAAAGATCACGACACCTATGTGCCGCTGATCCACGAGTTGAGCTTTACTGATGACTATCTCGATATTGAAGTGGTGCGCTTCGGCGCCGACAAGCTGCATGTCGAAAAGGAGATCGATCCGCGCACGCTGAGCCTGATGGTGCCCAGCATCCTGCTGCAGCCGTTGATCGAGAACAGCATCAAGCATGGTCTTGAGCCGCGCATCCACGGTGGCACGGTGACGCTGCGCAGCCGGCTCGAAGGCGACCGCGTGCGTATTGAGGTAGCCGACGATGGCGTGGGCATCGGCAACCGCCCCGAGTCGGCGCTGAAACGCGAGGGCGCGGGCATCGGCATGAAGAATGTGCAGGAGCGGCTGGAAGTGCTTTACGGCAACCAGGCGCGCTTTAACGTGGTCAGCAGCCCGGGCCGGGGTACGCTTGTCTCAATCGAGCTGCCGGCCAAAGCGCCAGCGCCGGTTGCAGGGGCCAACTAGTCGACAGATGGAGCCGGCAGAAGCTGCTCGGATCTGAAGGGCGTCACAAGACCGGCCCGGTGAGGGACGGAAAGTCGAGTCAGTGTGAGGACAGTGATGTCATCTTCCTGACCGAAGTCGATGGCCGCTTGCGCGATCGTCTCCGCGGCGGAGTTGCTGAGCTGAAGAGTGCGCTCGAAGCCGAAGAGCTCTCCTGACGGACTGCGCGCCTCGACGATCCCATCGGAAAGAAAAGTGAGACGGCTGCCGGCGCTGAGGAGAAAATGGCTTTCTTCGTACTCCGCGCATGGGTCGATGCCAAGAGGCAGTCCCGTGCTGACCGGAACTTCAGCGCCATTCTCATAGGGTGGCAGATGACCTGCGTTGGCGATTGTCACCTTTCCGTCATGGCCGAGGCGTGCCGCGCAGCAGGTGACAAAGCTGTCCTGCATCTGGCCCACGAGGCCCCGGTTCAACGCGGCAAGGACGCGCGTGGGCGAGAGTGCAGGCATGGTGCGCAGGGCGCCAATCATCGTGCTCACGGTCATCGCCGCTTTCAGTCCCTTGCCGCTCACGTCGCCCACTACGATCAGGATGCCATCCTCATCTTCGGGGCGAATATAGAAGAAGTCTCCTCCCACATGCAGGGCCGGTTTGTACACGCTCTCGATGCGAAAGCCCGGTACATCCACAGCCGGCGGCACCAGCCGTTGCTGCATCTCGCGCGCGGTTTCAAACTCCGTCTGCAGCACATCCCGCTCCCGCCACTCCTTCCACGCCTGATGCGCAAGCACCCCGCAGAGGCAAAGGCCGGCAAGAAAAAACGCCAGGTCAACAAGGTCGGGACCGCCGCGATACGAAATTCTGAAACCTGACAGGAGCGAGGAGATGGGCACCAGCATCATGGCTACCGCGACGAGGCGCTTTTTTCGCGTGACGAAGAGCACCCAGAGATAGATCGCGATCGTCAGCGCATCGAAGGCTTGCAGACTTATCGGAAAGCCAGTGCGTGCCACCGACACCATCGCCGACGGTTCGACGGGAAGATATGCGAGAAGAATTCCGAGATTAAAGAAGGCGATCGATGCCTGGGCCACGCGCTTGATCCAGATTGCCTTGAGGTCGTAGATTTTCCAGACAAACTCGAGGGTGACCACCATTGCAGGAATCTGCGCGATCACCAGCAGGAGGAATTGTTCCGGAACAGAAAGCGTGAAGATCCTCGCTTCCAGAACTTCGAAGAAGATCGTGATCCACGGAACGGTGAAGATCATTGCCCCATAGAGCAGAAGATTGCGGCTACGCGACGCATACGCCAGCAGTAGCACGCCGAAGCCGACAAGCAGAATGAGTGCGTTGAGCGTGATTGGGAGCAAGTTGGAGAGTAGTGCCTGTTGCCGCGCGGCAACTTCTTCCGCATGCATAATCCGGCTCTGGTCGACCGTCAAAACCAAAGAATCGAACGCGCCATCGCTCCTCGCGAACGGCGGATACCAGATGCGAAGCGCAACGTGGGCGACGCCTCCCGGCGCAGTCAGCCCGATGGGAAGAGCAAAGACCGCGTCTCTCGGCACACTCTCCACCACCGGCGCCGGCGGAACCGTGCCGAAGCTTCCCACGTGTGTTCCGTTGACGAAGACGTCGTAGGCGAGCAATGTGCCATGCATACTGCCTACGCGAAGCGACAGGGGACCAGTGGTATCGTTACGCACCGGCACGCTGAAGCGAACCCAGATAAACCCGTCGGAATAGAAGGCGGGCCTCGCCCACTGATCCTGCGGCGCAATCGGCCAGGCGCTGTCGTCGATGCCTGGATTGGCCCACCCCTTGCTCCCGCTGGGGTCATCGCCAAATTGATAGCGAACTATCGGAGTAGCTGTTTGGGCAGAGTTCCCCTGCGCGGGAAGATACTGCGCTGCGAAGAGCCCGGCGAAAACGACCACTCCGGCAAAATTCGCCAGCAGACCCGCTCTACCTGGAAGCATGAGGGAAGCATACCCCGAGCGCGTCCTGAAGCGCATCCGGGAAGGGCAAGCTTTGTTCCAATCGGCGCCACGCTTCGTGAGCCGGCACTGCGTAGCCGGTGGCCGCATCGATCATGAACACCGGCGGCTTTTTGTGAGCAGGAGCGCGGATGGCGGCAGGCCGGTTCCACCGGAGTTAACCCCGCCTCGCGCGATGCACAGGCGGGCGCGGTATGCTCACAACATGGTGCGCTTCACAGTGCTGGCCTCGGGGTCGAAAGGGAACAGCAGCATTGTCTGCGGCGGCCATACGCGCATCCTGGTTGACGCAGGTCTGAGCTGCCGGGAACTCTTTCGCCGCATGAAGCTCGCGGGGGAAGACCCCGCCACCCTTGATGCCATCATTGTGACCCACGAGCATCAGGACCACATCAACGGACTGGCGGTGACGGCGCGCAAGCTGGGCATCCCAGTCTACTTCACCGAGGGAACACACCGGGCGTGGATGCGCTGGCTGACGCCGCGCAGGCAGATGACCTATACCCAGTGGCTGGAACAATGCCGGAAGCAGGCTGCGGCGCGGCAGGCAGAGATCGACGCAAGCGAAGGGGACCCGGACGAAGCGGCAACGGAGGAGGCTGCGGTGTCGATCGAAGCTGAGGCCGCGACCGAGTGCGCCATTGCCGCCAGTGAGGAAGACGCCGAGAAAGAAGCCGAGAAAGACCCCACCTGGCTGCCGTCGGTGCGATACTTCGAGGCCGGCCAGCCTTTCCAGATCGGCGATATTGCCGTGAGTCCTTTCACCATTCCGCATGACGCCACCGACCCGGTGGGCTTTGTTTTCCAGACGGAAGGAGTGCGGCTGGCCGTGGCGACCGATCTTGGCTACGTGCCGCCCAACGTGAAAGCGCAGCTGAGGCGGCTCGACCTGCTGCTGCTCGAATCGAACCACGATCTCGAGATGCTGCGGGACGGGCCCTACCCATGGTCGGTGAAGCAAAGGGTACTTTCACGTGTCGGTCACCTCTCCAATGAAGCGACAGCACAATTTCTCGAAGCGGAGTACGACGGGCAGGCGACATATGTCATCCTTGGCCATCTATCTGAAAGCAATAATCTTCCTGATCTGGCCCGGGTGAGCGCAGAGCGCGCGCTCAGCAGCCACGCCAGCCTGCTGGCCAATAGGCTGTTGCTTGCAGAGCAACAGCAACCCCTTGAGACAGTTTGTTTTTGAGTAACTTCGGGTTACAATCGTAAGTAGGATATTCACTCTGACCAGGCGGCGAGTCGGTCCGGATGCGCCAGGACGAAACGGAGTCGGATGTTGCCTGGCGAGCATCTTAACAGTGTGTAAGTTCGTTACCCCTGTGGAATGCGCTGCAAGCAATTTTGCGCACTCAACCTACTGCGAAATGAGTCTAACTACTATGGCTGGAACCAGATGTAACGATCAGGTAGTCGGAGCAATTTTAAGTAGCTGGCGATACGACATTTCTGGAATTTCGCCGGAAATGCGCAGGGACTATGAGCATCATTTGAAGGAATGCCCCCGCTGCAGTTCGCGGCAGAAGTTTCACCGCGGGCTGGACGTCGCGCTGGTCGTTCTCACGTCGTTGTCTCTGTTCTTCTCAGTATTTGCCCTCGCGGTGCTCCAGCACATCAAGCCGCTGGAACACGTCGCTTTCAATCTTCTGGGCCTTGATACTTTCGACGTGTATCACATGCTGGTTTCGGCGGCGATTGCGGGTGTGCTCTTCTCGGCCACGGCCTTCGCGCTGGTGCTCATGGCAACTCCAGCGCCGAGTTATCTCGGCGGCATTGCCGTGGAACGCGCCAAGCTGCTCGAAGAGCATCTGCCCGAGTCAATTAAGCTGCGGCTGCGCTAGCCCCGAAGTTAAGGAAAGACAAAAGCCTCCCCGAGTGAGAGGCTTTTGTCTTTGCGTGTGCTCAGGCCGTTATTTCGCGATGGGCGTGCGCAGGTCGCCGCCGGTCATTTCCTTTGGCAAGCCAAGATCCAATAAGTTGAGCAGCGTGGGGGCGATGTCGCGCAGCGCGCCGTCGGTGCGCAGGCGGAACTGCGGTGCGTCTTCGCTGACGTAGATCATGGGAACCGGGTTGGTAGTATGCGCGGTGTGCGGGCCGCCGCTGACCGGATCGACCATCAGCTCGGCGTTGCCGTGATCGGCGGTGATGAGCCAGCTTCCGTTGCGCTCGCGGATTGCCTTGTAGATGCGCTCAAGCTGCGCGTCGACGGCTTCGCAGGCCTTGATGGTCGGCTCCAGTTTGCCGGAGTGGCCAACCATGTCGGCATTGGCGAAGTTCGCCACGACGAGATCGAAAGCGGTGTCGTGGATGGCCTTTACGATCGTGTCGCCGATGGCCTCCGCGCGCATCTCGGGCGCGAGATCGTAGGTGGCGACCTTGAGTGAGGGCACCAGATCGCGCTCCTCGCCGGGGAACGGTGTCTCGATGCCGCCGTTGAAGAAGTAGGTGACGTGGGCGAACTTCTCCGTCTCGGCGACGCGCAGGTTGCGCAGGTTGTGCTGCGTGAGCACGTTGGCGAGGATGTTGTCCATTGATTCCGGCAGAATCACCATGGGCAGCTCGTAGAGCTTGTCATACTGCGTCATGCAGACGTAGTGGAGATTCTTCGGAATCTCGCTGCGGGGGATGATCTGGTCGAGCGGCTCCCAGTCGATGAGGTCGCGGCCGCCTTTTTTGTTCAGGCCGCTCTCGCGGGCGAGCCCGCGCGTGATCTGGCGGGCGCGGTCGGCGCGGAAGTTGAAGTTGATGCAGACGTCTTCATCGCGGATCTGGCTGACGGGTTTGCCGGCGGCGTCAACAACGACGAAGGGAATGAGGAACTCGTCCGTGGTGCCGCTGTTGTAGTTCTCCTTGATGCGGGCCACAGGATTGGAATAAGCACCGCCCTCTGCCTTGCCAGTGACCATCGCGTCAAAGGCTTTGCGCTCCCGTTCCCAGCGGCGATCGCGGTCCATGGCGTAATAGCGCCCGCTGATGCTGGCGATTTTGCCGACGCCGTATTCGCGCA
>JBATYG010000130.1:0-1674 GCA_049673945.1 Occallatibacter sp. | reverse complement strand
TTATGGATACCGATCGCAGGGCCATTCTTTCGTTGATTGCCTCGGGCCGCATCACGCCGCGCGAGGCCGAGCGGCTGCTGGCGGTTTCGTCGGGGAGCGATGAGGCAACGGTGCGTCTCGCGCTTTTCGCTGTGATGATCTGGCTGGTCATTCCGCATGCGCACCAGGTGATCGCCGGCGTGTCGCATGCGCTGGTGCTGGCTTTCAACATTCTGGGAGGGAAGCTATGAACGAGAATCGCCGTCAAATACTGGAGATGCTGGCCACCGGCAGGATTACGGCGGATGAAGCCGACCGGCTGCTGGCCGCGATGGAGCCGGAGGAGATACGGCCGTTGCGTGACTTCGCAAACCGCGGCAGCCACAGTGGCGATGCCGCGCAGCCGCGCAGCCACAGCAAATATCTGCGTGTCCTGGTCGAGGCCGATGAATCGATGACGGGCATGAAGGGGCCGACGACGGTGAATATCCGGGTGCCGATGCAACTTCTGCGCGCCGGCGTGCGCCTTGCCAGCCTCATTCCGAAACAGGCGCACAACCATCTGGATGAAGCGCTGAATCGCCACGGCGTCCCGCTTACTCTCTCGCAGATCAAGCCGGAGAATCTCGAGGAGCTGATCGATCACCTCGACGATCTGACCGTCGACGTGGATGGCAGAGACGGCAATACAACGAAGGTGAAGGTCTTCTGCGAATAGAGTGAGATCGGCGTCAGCCCTTGCGCAGCGGCTTCTGCATCGGAACCACCTGCACGGTGACGTCGCGAATCTCGGAGAGAAAGCGGTTGAGCACGGAGCCGCGCAGAAGGATATCGAAACGCGAGCGAACCGGCTGGCCAAAGATAACGTGCGAGATGGTTTCCTGCTGCGCAAAACGGATCAGCGCATCGGAAACGCTTTTGTCCGTCAGCGTGACGACCTGGGCGCCGAGGTCGCGCGACATCCGCTGGTAGTCTTCGATTCGCTGGCTGGCTTCGGGGTCGGTATGCTCCAGGTCTTCGCCAGGCCGGGCAACGTAGACGGCGTACCAGTTTGTGGCCAGGCGCCCTGCAACACGCGCGCCCACGCGGATAAGCCGATCGGTGCCAGGCCGGGTGCTGAGACAGACCAATACTTTGTCGGGGATGGGGGCCTGCTCCAGCCCTTGCGTTCTGCGATAGTCCGCGGCGCGGCTGCTCACCTGCTCGGCGGTGGTCCGCAGAGACAGCTCGCGCAGCATGTTCAAATTGCCCTTGCGGAAAAAGTTGGCCAGTGACTGCTCCACCTTTTCCGGCGCATAGATTTTGCCTTCACGCAGGCGTGAGCGCAACTCCTCGATGGTGACGTCGACGTTGACAACCTCGTCGGCGCGCTTGAAAAGGCTGTCGGGAACCGTCTCGCGAATCACCGTGTTGGCCGAGCGGTTCACCGCGTCATTCAGAGTCTCAAGGTGCTGGATATTGACGGCGGTCATGACGTTGATGCCGGCATCCAGCAGCTCCAGCACATCTTCGTAGCGCTTGCGATTCTTGCTGCCCGGCACGTTGGTGTGGGCAAGCTCGTCCACGATCACCGTGTCAGGATGCCGCGCGAGGATGGCGTCCACATCCATTTCGCGAAGATTGACCCCGCGATAGGAGATCACTTTCTCCGGAATCACTTCGAGGTCCCGGATCTGCTCAAGTGTTTCTTTGCGG
>JBATYG010000129.1:0-2610 GCA_049673945.1 Occallatibacter sp. | reverse complement strand
GTCAACCACTGCCGCAGCCTACGACGGCAGCCACAGCCTGCTGACCGCGACCAGCACCACGGGTTCGGGCGGTCCCTCGATTCCATTGACGGGCGTGTTGCAGGCCGGCGCAAAATACACCATCACCGGTTACGTGATGCTCACCAGCGGAGAGAGCGCCTCGAACGGGGACTTCACTATCAAGCGCAGCGATCCCAGTTGCTCAGGTGGCACCTGCTACGACACCATCGGGACCTATCAGGTACCTGTCGCAGACTCGGGCTGGGTACAAATAGGCGGCAGTTACACCGTCAGCACAACTGAAACAGCATTGACACTCTACGCGCAGCTCGTCGGCGCAAGCTCGGCGCAATCGTTCTATCTCGACGATGTTGTGATCACGCAGACGGCGCCGCCCCCCGGCGGCAACGTGCTTGCGCAGTACACCTTTGCCGACGGAGGACTCGACGGCTGGTCGCAATTCGGTTCGCCGACGTTGACCAATGCCGCTTCCCCGTTGGCTGATCCGGAAGGCAATACGCACAGCCTCTCTGTGACTAACCGGACAGCAAGTTATATGGGGCCAGCGCTGAATCTGCTCAGCGTGCCCAACGTTGTCGCGGGCGCGACCTACCAGGTAACAGCGTACGTGCTCCTCGCCGCGCCCGACGCAACCGGGCCTACGGCAACGCTTTCTCTCAAGACGACGGACTGCGCCGCGCCTTCCGGCACCTACGGCAACATCGCCTCCCAGCCCATCAGCGAGACAGGCTGGGCGAAAATTCAGGGCACATTCAGTTTCAGCAATCTGCCCGGACCGCCTACGAGCCTCACCCTTTACATCCAATCGAGCAGCGCCACGGATTCTTTCTATGTGAGTGGCGTAACCATCAGCGAGTTGGCGCCTCCGCCGCCTGACCCGAGCCAGCAGGACAACTCCGGCATCAGCAGCACATTTGAAGACGGCGGAACGGACGGCTGGAGTTCACGCACGGGCAGCTCCAGCGTGACCAACACCACCGGTGCGGCGCACACCGGAACCCACAGCCTGCTCACTACCGGACGCACCGCCAATTACGACGGGCCACAGATCAGCATCAGCAACAAGATGTATCCCGGCTCGGTCTACAACCTCAGCGCGTGGGTCATGCTTGTGCCTACTGACGGCTCCAGCCACATAATCAACATGAGCCTGCAAACAACGCTGAGCGGCAACACAAGCTACCCGAGCGTCACCGGCTATCCTGGCATCACCGTTCCGGCGGATGGAAACTGGCACCAGATCAGCGTGATGGGCTACACCATGTCCAGCCCATACGATCAGGGCCAGGCTACGCTGTACCTGCAGACTGTTCCCGCGTCGGGCAACGACCTGGTGTCGTTCTACGTTGACGACTTCCAGCTCAGCTACGTTCCGCCGCCTGCGATTCAGACAGATATTCCATCCATCTACCAGGCACTCTCAGGCTACTTCCCTGTCGGCGCCGCCGTGGATCCAACCGATCTCTCCGGCCCGCACGCACAGCTGCTCACCAAGCACTTCAACGGCATCACCTCGGGCAACGACATGAAGTGGAGCTCGGTAGAGAGCACGAAAGGCACCTTCAACTTCACCAATGCCGATGCCGAAGCCGGCCTCGCGGAGTGCAACAACATGCTCATCCGCGGGCACAACCTCGTGTGGGCAAATGGTTCGCAAACGCCGTCTTATGCCTTTGGCGACGGCACCAACTCGTCCGCCAACCAGGCGGTTGTCACGGCGAACATTCAGGAGCATCTTCAGAACGAAGTCCAGCACTTTGGCAACAAGGTCTACGCGTGGGATGTGGTCAACGAACCGCTTGATCCCACTCAGTCCGATTGCCTGGAGCACGGACCCTTCTATCAGGTGCTTGGCAAGAGCTACATCGACATCGCCCTGCAGGCGGCGCGGCAATACGCGCCCGCCGGCACCAAGCTTTTCATCAACGACTACAGCACCACTGACCCGGGCCGGCTCGCATGCCTGGTGCAGGTGGTCAACGACCTGCGCTCACGCGGCATTCCCATTGATGGCGTTGGCCATGAGATGCACAACGCCATCAACTACCCATCCACGGCCGCGATGGTCAATGCGATCGACACGGTAGCTGCCCAGGTTCCGGGCATCGATCAGCAGATCACCGAGCTCGACATGAGCGTATACAACGCCGGAGACACAACGTCGAACTACGGCACCAGCATTCCACCGTCGGTCCTCGCCGAGCAGGGCTGGCTCTACAAGCAATATTTCGACGCCTTCCGGCAACTGAGCGGGAAGCTCAGCGAAGTGACCTTGTGGGGCTTCGCGGACGACGACACGTGGCTCGACAGCTTCCCCGTCGTGCGCACAGATTATCCGCTACCCTTCGACATGGGTCTACAGGCCAAGCCCGCCTATTGGGGCATCGTCGATCCGAGCAAGCTGCCCGGCTACGGAATGACCTTCTCCGTCTCGGTGCAGAAAGGCAAGGCGGATACGCGCATCTTCACGGTGACCGCAACCAACGGCAACGTGGGGCCCGCGTACAACACGCTGATCAATGGGTTCACGCTCACCCAGTTATCGGGTCCTGCTCATTGCTCGCCGGCGCTCACTGCCACCACCTACCC
>JBATYG010000128.1:0-15950 GCA_049673945.1 Occallatibacter sp. | reverse complement strand
CCAGCTCTTGAAGCCGAGCACAGACGCAATCTGCTGCCGCGTGGCGAGCAGGTCAAGCAGGATCTGCTTGTTGGCCGGGTAAGCGCGGGTGTTGTAGGCGTCGAACATGCGTTCGCGGAGTGCGGCGCTCGAAGCGAAGATCATCACCGGCTGCATGTCGGGCGGGTCGGTGGTGAGCGTGATTGTGCCGCTGGCGTCTGCAGGGTGGCGCGCGAGATAGTCCGAAGGCAGACCTTCCAGTTCATCGGCTGTGGCCTCGATCGTCTTGCCGCCCTCCTGGATATTGCGGCTGAATTCGAGCGAGAGGCGTGTGGCCTTCTCGTGCAGTGCCCTGAGGTGGTCACGGGTCGCCTCGTCCTTGTCGACACCGGCAAGGCGGTAGCCGAGCAGGGTCTTCTCCATGTAGTGCTTTGTCGCCGGATCGGCGTCCTCAAGGCGGATGGCTGAGAGCGCGTCGTAGACCTCGCGGTTGAGACTGAGGGCGCTGCCGGCCATGGCAACCCGCTGGGCCTCCAACTGAGCCTGGTCGCGGACGGCTTTCTCGGCCGCCACGGAGTTGAGCACCCCGGCCTGCGCCCCGGCGAGGCTAAGCTGCTCGATCGCCGCGTCGTAAAGGCGGAGCGAGTTTGCGGGTGTCCGGAGCCCCTTGACCGCGACGAGCGCCTGCAAAGCTGCCTCATGGGCGGCGAGCCGGGCCGAAACCCAGGCGGAGAGGGCTTCAGCCGACCGGGCTCCTCCGGTCTCCCAGACATGCAAGTCGGGGGTAACTTGTGCGGCGGCAAGCGTTTCAGTGGACATAGGGGATATAACCTCCTAAGCTCCAGATTGCCACATCGGGCCCGCTCAAGGCACCCGTCGAGCTCGAAAAGCCGCGCTCACTGCACCGCCTTTGTTGCACGATCGGCCGGAAGCCCATTAAGATGCGTCAATTGAGTGATGCCCAACGCAACCGCCATTGCGCAGCCTGCTGTCGCTGTAACCCCGGTAGCCCCGCGGCTGCGGCTGGGTAAGCTGTGTGTCGCCATCCAGGCCGGCTCGCCGGCGGAGATGTTCGACCGGGCGGAGGCCGCGCTCAAAGACAGCCGACTCTTCGAGTTCAGGCTCGATTCCCTGGCAAAGCCTGCTGGCGCACTGCCGTATCTGAAGCAATTTCTCGGTGAGCATCGCGACGTGATGGCGATCGCAACCTGCCGGCGCAAGCAGAACGGCGGTCAATTCACCGGGACCGTGGCGGCGGAGCTGGCCATCCTGAGCGATGCTGTTCTGGCCGGCTGCCAGATTGTCGATCTCGAGGTGGAATCGGCCGAAGAAGCCAAGGCCGCCCAGCTTGCGAAGTTGCGCGCGACCGGTGCGGCCCTGCTGATCAGCTTTCATGACTTTACGCGCACGCGCGGCCTGCCGCAGACCGCCGACCGCATTGAGGCTCTCAAACCGGATTACGTGAAGGTGGTTTCGACGGCGCGCTCGCTGGCTGACAACCTTGCCGTACTGCGCCTCATCGAAGACCGATCGCTGGCAACGCAGGTCGTCGCCATCGCGATGGGCGAGGAGGGATTGCTGAGCCGCGTGCTCGGACCGCGTGCCGGAGCAGCCTTCACCTTTGCCGCGCTCTCAGAGGGCGCGGAGACTGCGCCGGGGCAGGTCTCGGCGCACACCCTGCTCGGCCTCTATCGCATCGACCATCTCGACCAGGCGACGCGCATCTTTGGCGTGGCAGGCAATCCGATCGCGCATTCGCTTTCGCCTCTGCTGCACAATACGGCCTTCAGGCGCGAGATTGTGAACGCGGTGCTGCTGCCGCTGAAGGTAAAGTCCCTTGACGATCTGCTCATGGTGATGCGCGAGCTGCCGCTTGCCGGAGTCGCCGTAACCATGCCGCTCAAAGAGGAAGTGCTGCCGCATCTGGCGAACATGGATCCGCTGACGGCGCGCATCGGCGCATGCAATACGCTGCGAACCGGCGCCGATGGCAAGCTCTACGGCTTCAACACCGATGTTGCCGGGGTAGTGAGGCCGCTCGAAAAGCGGCTGCGCCTCAAAGGCGCCCGCGTGGCTGTTCTGGGAGCAGGAGGCGCCGCGCGCGCCGCGGTTTTCGGCCTGGTGGAGCAGGGCGCGGAAGTTTTCATCGTGAATCGAACCCATGAGCACGCCGTCTCGCTGGCGCGGCAGGCAAAGGCGCGATCGTTGAAGCATGAAGCCTTCGCGAAGCAGCATTTCGACGTACTGATCAATGCAACGCCTTGCGGCATGAAGGGATTCAAGCAGCCGATGCCGATTGCCGAAGGCGAGCTGAATGCCGGTCTGGTCTTTGACATGGTCTACAACCCGCTCGAAACGCCGCTGCTGAAGCTGGCTCGCTCGCGCGGCGTTCCGGTGGTGACGGGCCTGGAGATGTTCGTTCAGCAAGGAGCCCGCCAGTTCGAAATCTGGACCGGAAAGCCAGCGCCGGAAAACGAAATGCTGCGCGTGGTGGAGCACGAATTGCGCCGGCGTGGATGAGACTCACTGAAGTTCCGCTTCTGGTGCTCCGGTACACATGAATGAGCCCTGTTGATGCGTCTCGTGACCGGTTGGGTACAGCACGGCGCGCGGCGCCGCTAGGCCACCCGCAATTTCTTCTGCTGCTTCTTTTCGCGTCCCTGGCTCTCGCGTCCCTGGCTCTCGAGGGATGCGGTTTCTGGTTGCGCTCCGGCGATACTGGCCCGCAGAACCCGCCGCCGGGTAGCCCACCGCCAACCGCGGGACAAAGCGGCAACGTCACCATCACGCCGCAGTACATCGCGCTGGCGCCCGGGCAGAGCTACAAGTTTTCTGCGACGGCGGCGAATGGCGGCCCTCTCACGTGGCTCGTGAGCGGCGTAGCCGGCGGCAGCGCGGGCACCGGAACCGTGGATACAACGGGCAACTACACTGCTCCCGCGAAGATTTCACAAAGCGAGAACATCACGGTGACGGCTGCGCTTGCAGCGTCGCCCCAACAGAACTACGCAACCGCGGTGGTTGCGGTGCTGGTGCCTGGGCAGGTTCTGTGCCCGATTTTCACCGGTAACCCGCAGGTGGCGCTCTACTCGATCTATCTGCCGTCGCCGGGCAAGGTATCTGTCCAGTTTGGCAAGACCACAGACTACGGCCTGAACACCTGGCAGGCGGCGACACCGACCGCAAACGGCGGCCAGGTGCATGACTACGTCGCCGGAATGCTGGGCAACTCGATCTATCACATGCGGGGCCAGGTGGTGCTGAACAATGGCGCAACCTTTGCCGACGCCGACCAGACCTGCAGCACGATGGCGCCGCCCGCAACCACGCCGATCGCGATCACAACGCCCGAAGGAGGAGCGCCGCAGCCGGGCATCGAGATATGGAACACTCTTCAGCCGGCAAACCTGACGCAGGCTTTCGCGACCGACCTGAGCGGTAATGTGATCTGGACGTATTCGTACAAGGGCGTGAGCGGCGTGGACCTGCTGCAGGGACTTCAGCTTCTGCCCAACGGCGATTTTCTGATGGTGATCTCGTATCTTTCGTCGCTCACTGTTCACAGCGACGTGCCGGGGCTGCTCAATGAAGTGCGCGAAGTGGACCTGGCGGGGAATACGGTTCGCAGTGTCACAATGGATGATCTCAACAAGAAGCTGGCCGCCTCAAATCTGCGCGATGCAGAGGGGAACACGTACCAGCTCGGGAGTTTCCATCACAGCGTGCTTGCGTTGCCGAACGGACACTGGATGCTGCTGGCGACGCTCACGAAGAGCTTCACCGACCTCACCGGTAAGCCAGGAGCAACGACAGTAACGGGCGATGCGCTGGTGGATGTGGACGAGAACTCCAACCCGGTGTGGGTGTGGAACACCTTCGATCATCTCGACGTCAATCGCCATCCAATGAATTTTCCCGACTGGACGCACTCAAACGACATGCTCTATTCGAGCGACGATCACAATATCGTGCTCTCGATGCGCCACCAGAACTGGGTGATCAAGATTGAGTATCTGGATGGGCAGGGCTCAGGCAAAGTGCTGTGGCGGCTCGGCGAGGGCGGCGATTTCAAACTGATCGGCGGCACTGACCCGACTGACTGGTTCTATGCACAGCACGGGCTCAGCTACTTCACCGCCAACACCACCGGCATCTTCAGGCTCGGTCTGCTGGATAACGGCAACGATCGCATCTTCCCCACCGGTCAGGTGAATTGCGTGCCGACGCCAACACCGACCGCCACATGCTACTCGACATTCCCGGTGCTTGAGCTGAACGAGAGCGCGATGACCGCGACACTGGTGACGCATTACATGCCGGGGCCAAGCTACTACAGCTTCTTTGGCGGCAACACGCAACTGCTGGCCAACGGAGACATGCATGTCGACTTCTGCGCGGCGCCGTCAGGAGCCGTAGTGCAGGAACTCGATCCGACAGGCTCGCACGTGGTGTGGCAGGGCACAACGGCGAATGCTGACCAGTATCACGTCTATCGCCTCCCGAGCCTCTACCCGGGCGTTCAGTGGTGAGAGGGCAAGGAGCAATCGTCACTCGTGTTTGTGGTGAGGAATAAGCTTGCCCAGGCGTCGGAGACCGCCGAATTCGCGGGCCGTATCAAGGCCGGCATTGACGCCGATCCTGATAGCAATGCCTTCCATGGTTTGGCCGAACGAGACATTTTTAGCGGGAAGATAGACGTTACTTAACGCCGTCGCCATGGGCAGGCCAACGATGCTGCCATAGTTGGGCATGGACTTGCCCTGATCGTTGAAGGCAACAAACTGGGAGCGGACGCCCCACCAGATGCGCGACTTAACGCTGCCGGTGCCCTTGCGGAAGAACCGCGGGTCCTGATGAACGAGCGAAGGAATAAAACCATCCTGGAAGAAGTTGTTAATCGCAATGCTGGCCGCGTTGGCGGCGTATAGCTTGCCGAATCCGCCTATGCCGGGCCCATAATCTGGTCCGACGTTGACGGCTGCGTCGAAGCCGGAAACGAACGCGGCGCGCAAGAGCATCGACAGATCGACGGTCTCAACGAATGCAAGCTTGTATTTCTGCTTTGTGGTCAGTGGAGGCACCGGCGTGTGCGGATCCATCACGCTGCCGTATCCGGAGAAAAGAAAAAGCTCCTGCCTGTGCGTGAGCGGCGCATCAGGAAGCGATGGATCGATCGGGGCCTGCGCTGCAGAGCTTCCGCTTGCGAGCAGAAGCAACAACCCCGTCTTAAGCGCCAGGCCTCGTATCGTCAAACCGTTCCTTTCGGAGTTCCCGTGGATCTCTCAATTCAAGGGTGGATCTCTCAAGGGTTTGAGTCAGAAGTGAGGCGATAGGTTGCTATGCGCGCCTGCAACCAGCCGGCGGCGACGATATGTATGTATATTTTTCTGCGATGAATCTGACTATTTATGCTTCTTTGCGGGCTTTGTTCTCTCGTTGGCCGAGTGAATCACGGGGATGGGCGCCATGTCGGCCCCGACGCGACGCACCTGCGTATCGCGGAGCGCGTAGGAGATTGTGCGTGGGTTCGCCGGCCGGGCGATGCCCGTTTCAGGATTGATTGAGACATCGGGTGAGCTGGATATCTGAAAGCTGAAGACCGGCTCGGTTCCGCTGGCGCCCGGCTGCGACGTGATGCGCACAGGCAGATACCCCCGGATCGGATGAATGCGGAAAGCGGTCTCGTAGCGATGGCGTTTCAGGCTCCAGGTAAAAACGCGGATCTGATCGAAGTCGTAGGGCAGGCCGGCCTTTGGGGGAGCGAGAGCCGCCACATATTCCGCAGCCTCGTTATTGGACGTATTCGCCTGGTCGTCATGCACCTTTGCGATGACGTAGGCGCCCACAATCCGCTGGCCCTCGGCATACTGCGCGATATCGTCGGGAACGTCAGGATCGACGCGGCTGCCAAGAGCCCAGCCCACGCGGCCCTGACCATCGCGAATCAGCCACCAGTCTTCCATGGGTATTGCGGGCGCCTCAGGACTTTCGGGCGAACTTTCGCCGGTGACGGATGTGCGCTCTACGGCCGCCGCGAGTGGACGCTTCGCATCTGCTGCATGCGCACTCGCCGCAGCCGGAGCAGCAGGCGACTGCTCCCGCGGCACGGAAGCCCGCACCAGCATCTGCACCTTCTCGTCCCCCGGCAGGAGGTAGAAGCGGTCGGTATTGCGGCCGGGACTCACGTGCAGGTAGATTTCATCGCGCAGTGTGCCCATGGAGATGACGGGATCGTTCTTATGCTCGTTGGCCAACTGGACGAAGCCGTCGTAGGTCTTGCCATCGATCACGGCGCGATCGGGAATCCAGCCAATCTCGTTCTTGCTCGTTTTTACGCGAAGAAAACGGCGCCCGTGCTCAAGCACATCGAGCTGATCGCCATTGTGCACTTCCGCAACATGATTCGAAACGGCGGCCACGCGGTCGCGCAGATACATCTGCCGCGTCCACACGTAGACCATCTCGTGCTGTTCGTGGTGGATTCTGCCGCACCCAGTCGCAAGTATAAGAAAACATAGCCCGAGGGAAGAGAGAACCCAGGCTCTTGGACTCCTGACATGGGGGGCATCCGGAATCGAAATTCGCGTAGTGACAGCCACTGGTGATCTGACTCAAGGATAGCACCGGGCCGGCTGCGAACCTGAAAGCGAGAAAGGTCCGCGGCGAGGAAAAGGGGTAACTCAAGAATGTCACTGGGCTCAATCCGCGCGACCTGGTCTCAGTGAAGGCCCGCGATGGCGCTTGCCAGCGTCGGGTCTGTGCCCGTTGCACTGGAGATCTTCGAGACGAGAGAGCCGTCAGCGCTGCTGAAGGTGTATCCACTGAGGTCAGGAGTGCCGCCGTAGTTGGTGACGAGGAGATAGGAGCCGGTGCTGTCCTGAATCATTGCCTGGGGGTTCGTGCCGGCGTTGACGGTGCTGCCGAATGGCGTGAGCGCATAGCTCGAGCCGGAGGTGGCAATCGAATATCCGGCGATCACGCCGGTCGACCCGCTACTTGTCTGGCGGTTCACGGCGTAGACATAATCCCCTCTTGACTTGGGCAGGATCCAGTAGGGCGCGAGCCCCTGGCTGGCATAGGGCGATCCGGAAACCTCGGTGAGCGTGCTGAAGTTGAAGACGCGCACGGCGCCGCTGTTTGAGCCTGAGACCGCGGCAGTTTCGCCGATGTAGAAGACGCGCGGCGTGGTCTGGCCCGGAATCCCCAGCGGATCGACGGCAACCGAAAGCGCCGCGCCGCCAGTGCCTGCGACGCCGATAGTGCTCACCGCGCCGAGCGGGTTAGAGCTGGCGGCGTTGAATGGAAGCGTAGCTGTGCCGCCTGTTCCCATGGCCACAAAGAGGCGGCTGTTATCGGGCGATATCACGACCTGCCGGACCGTCGACACAGGGAGTTTCGCGAAGAGCTCTGTATTCGACGTGATCGTGCCTGCCGTTGGGCTGATCGCGATGGCGTAGACGTAGCCGCTGGCGGCCGACACATTCAGGAGCCACGAGTTGGTTGCATCCACCTGCATGCTCACGGCCTGATCATTCGAGATGGAAGCAGAAGAATTACCCAGCGTCAGCGAACCATCGGATGCGATCGTGTAAAGGAAAATTCCGCCGCCGGTGCTGGCGTAGAGAAAGTTGTTGTTGGGCGACACGGCGATGGCGGAGATGGGGAGAACGCTGGCGGGCAGGGTGTAGGGGCTGCCGGCAACCGCGGTCAGCACGCCACTGCTGTTGATGGCGTATCCGGCAATCTGGCTGTTCTGCGTGTTGATGACGTAGAAGTATCCGCTAAGATTCGTGCCGGTACCCCCGTTGTCAGGGGCATCCCAGAATCCTTTGCAGCCTGCCACGAGAAGAAGGACAAGTGCTGCGAGCGCCATCTTCGCCCAGTTGCCTTTCATGATCTCCGCTCCTTTTGCGCTGCGCATTTTGCCCACTTGCGGGCTACTGCAAAGAGTAATGCTTTCGGGCAGAATTCTGCTCCCGAGGTGTGGGCCCATGATCTCTGTAGCTTAAGACGCAGCGGCATGGCTTGCCGCTTACGAAATGCCGGAACCCGAGCCCTGACCCCCTCTAGCCCGCCACACCAGTTGCGCCGCCGTGAGGTCCTCAATGGCCATGCCAACCGATTTGAACAGAACCCGCCCGTCGCGCGGGATATCCGCCTCTGCCCTGCCCGCGAGGATCTCGCCAAGCTCGGCAGCGACCTGTGTTCCCGACAAGCGCACGTCACCCGATTCCCTTTCCACGGACGAACGTGACTCCGCAACGATGTAGCTCGATCGCATGGTTTCGTCGTCAAGCTCGCGCATGCTGGCGCCGGTTGCCCCCACGGCCAGTACAAGCGCGTTGGGCGCAAGCCACCGGCCTTGAAGAACCGGCTGCGCGGCGGAGGTTACAGTAAGCACCACGTCGGCCGCGGCTGCGTCCTCGATGCTTACGGAGTGCGCGCCAACCCGATCGGCCAGGCGCTCGGCGTGCGCCCGTGTCGGGCTCCAGACGCGAATCTCTCTGAGCCCGGGCCAGACGTGACGGAATGCCTCGATGTGCGCATGCGCCTGTACTCCGGAGCCCAGAATGCCGAGAGTTGCCGGAGGCCCAGCAAAATGTAGAGGCACCAGCGCTGCGAGAGCGACCGCGGAGACGGCGGCGGTGCGCATTTCGGTGATCCGGCGTCCATCCAACACCGCGAGCGGCTCGCCCGTGGAGCGGCGCAGCAGTTCGACCGTGGCCATGTGCGTAGGGATTTGAGTGCGCGCGTTGCCGGGGTAGAAGGTGACCGTCTTCACCGCCATAAATTCGCCGGCGATGACTGGCATCACCGCAAACCAGCCGTTCTCTGCTCCCTCGGCATTGCCCGCGCGCAGAATAGTGCGCGGCGGCTGTTCGACCTTGCCCGCGGAATAAGCGATCAACGCCCTCCGGATGGCAGGAATGAGCTCCTCGTAGCGGAGCGCAGCGCCGACTTCAGAGTCGGAGATGTACAAGGAGAGCCCTGCCTTGAAAAAGATTGGGTAAAAGACCCGGCCTGTTAGTTGGGGCGATTGCTCGAGTTTGAGCGCCGGCGGAAGCGATCATCGACCGGCTGGCGCCCCTTGAATCCAGAATCCATGCTGTGCCAGTGCTCGATGGAGGACTCGCCCATGCGCCAGCACAGCAGGACGACTTCATCTTCGAGACGGAAGGGAAAATCGAGCAAGCCGGAATCGAGATCTTTCACCTGCACCCCGATTGCGTCAATTTCGGCAACGGTCTCACGCACCCGCTGCGTGTTCGATTCCACTTCAGCGCGCAACCGCGCTACGTTCCCCAGATCCACGTACATACCGCCTGAAACATAGATCCGCCGCGCGAGCGCCGAGAGTTGCGCTTCCACGTCATCAGCCGCCTGCTTGCTTTCGATGGCACGTTTCAGCAGCGCCTCCAGGACTGGAAGCAACGATTGTGCTTCGTCAAGAGTGAAGGTTCTCATGGGTTTCCGTCCTTTCAGCATACGACGAAACGACCACAGAGGAACAGGTGCTTTTTACGACCTCAAGAGTTTGGACGTGCATTGAATCGATTTAAGATGCCTGAATTGTTCGCTTTTTGCGTTGAATAGCATCCAACGGCGATAGGGACGTCCGAACGGCGCTTCCAATATCGACGGGGTGAGACTTGCGCACCAGGAATGTTTTCCAATCGTGGGGTAAGGTCCTCAAGGGCCACACCCCGATGCTTTCCATTGAAATCACGCGCGAGTGCCCGCTCAGTTGCCCGGGATGCTATGCCTACGGGTCAAATCATCTTGGCGGCGAAGCCACGCTACGTGAACTGAACGATAAGCGCGGAGACGATCTTGTGCGCGGTGTGCTCGCCCTGGTGGACAGGCATAAGCCACTGCACGTGACGCTCGTTGGCGGCGAGCCCATGGTGCGCCATCGCGAGTTGAGCCTCATTCTGCCTGAGCTCGCAGCCCGCGAAATCTACGTCATGATCGTAACCAGCGGCATCATCCCGATTCCGCTGGAATGGATGAGCCTGCCGCGCTTTATCGCAGCGGTTTCGATCGATGGGCTGCCCGAGCATCACAATGTGCGGCGCCATCCGGCAACGTATGAACGTCTTCTCGCAAACCTCGCAGGCCGGACCGTCAATGTGCACTGGACGATCACGGCGCAAATGCTCGAGCGCGCCGGTTATCTCGAAGAATATGTCAGCTTCTGGAATGCGCGGGAAGGAGTGCGCAATATCTGGGTTAGCCTCTACAGTCCGCAACGCGGCGAAGAGAGCGCCGAGCGCCTGAGCAGCGCGCAGCGCACGATGATAGCGCGTGAGCTGCCGCGGCTGCATACGCGCTATCGCAAGCTGCTCACGCCCGAGGGCTACGCGGAGGCCTTGCTGCATCCGCCGGCGTCGCCGAAACAATGCACTTTCTCGCGCCTTTCGAAGAACTACTCGGCTGATCTGCGCACGCATGTTGAACCATGTGTTTTCGGCGGCGACCCCGACTGCAGCCAGTGCGGCTGCTCAGCCAGCGCCGCGGCGCACTGGATCAGCGAATATCGTGTTGCCGGCCCGCTGAAGGCGAAGCATCTGCTGCATGCCTCGATGCATGTGGGCAGCACGATTGCCCGGCTGCGGCATTTCACCCAGCCAGCCTGGCGCGAGCGCGAACAATTGCCGGCAGCTCAGCCGGGAGAGGAGCTCGTGCAGATTTCAATGGACTGAATGACCGCGGCCTCCGGCGATCCACGACGCAATCGCGCACACGCCGAGAATTGCCCCGATGATCGCCAGCGACAGGGTGATGGAAACCTCGAACCATGGCGCCGCCAGCATCTTGAAGGCAACGAACGCCAGCAACACGCCGAGACCATAGTGCAGATAGCGGAAGCGATCGAGCAGCGAGGCAAGCGCGAAGTAAAGACAGCGCAGACCGAGGATTGCGGCGATGTTCGACGTATAAACGACGAATGGATCGCGGGAGACGGCCAGCACCGCGGGAATGGAGTCAACCGCGAAGAGCAGATCGGTTATTTCTACGGCAAGAATCACCGGCAGCAGCGAGCCTTTTGAGGGCTGCAGGCGGCGAATCCACCCGGGGATGGCAGCTTTCGCCGATCCGCCGCGCACCAGCCGGAAGGCCGCATAGAGCAGAAAGAGGCCGAAGACCCACGTGATCCAGTGAAAGCGATCGATCAGGGTCACGCCCATGGCGATAAAGACCGCGCGCAGGATTACGGCTCCGCCCACGCCCCACAGCAACGCGGTGTGCTGGCGCTTCTCGCTAATCTGGAAGCCCTGAAAGATGACGAGGAAGACGAAGAGATTGTCGATGCTGAGAGAAGTTTCAATCGCATAGCCGGCGACGAATTCAAGAGCCGGCTGGCGCCCCTGCTCTCTGTAAATCCAGGCCGCGAAGGCTCCGGCGGCGATGATCAGCACACCGGTCCATATCCATGCGCCTCTGCCTCTGTCGGACCGCGAGTGGTCCTGCTTGCGCGCGAGAAGAAAGGCGTCGATCGCCAGCAGAGCGATCACGGCCAGATGAAATCCGATCCACCACGCCCATGTGGCGCCGCCAATCATAGAGAGATGCTACAGGAAAGAGCGCGGCGCATCGGCCAGGGAGGCTGGGATCAGCGCGTATCGATCAGGCGAATTGTTTCCATGATCACGTCGCCGTCAATCGCCAGGCTGCGCGCGCTGACCTTGTCGATTGTGTCCTGCGCGGTGTGGTGGTAGCTGTCATCGGGCCCGTAATCGAGGTCAATGATGTCGATCGATGGAACGCCCCGCTTGACGAAGGGCATGTGGTCGTCGTCGACAGGTTCTTCCTGCTGGAAGAAGTAATGTTCGTAGCCGTACTTCTTCGCGGCCTGCCGCACCGTGTCGACGAGCCATTGCGTCGAGCGGCTCTCGCGCTGGATATCGAGATCCTTGTCGCCGATCATGTCGGTAAGGATGAACGCCTTGATGCGCGCCAGTGTTCCATCGCGGCCCCACCGGGCTGCGAGATGACGGCTGCCGTAGGTCGAGTCGGATTCGGACCAGTGTTCGATCGCCTCTTCGCCATCAAAAAAGACGAGCCACACCGAATAGCCATCGAGCTTGCGCCCGTTTGCGGTGGCCGCGCGCAACTGGTCGGCAATTGCCATCAGCAGGCCGGTTGTGGCTGCCCCGTCGTTGGCGCCCACGAAGTTGATATTGCGCAGCCAGTAATTGGTTTCGTAGTGCGAGGCCAGCACGATGACACCATCTTTCTTCCCTGGGAAGCGCACGATGAAATTGCGCATGTTCACGGGACCGATGGGTGTGTCGGCGATGAAGGCATCTTCTTCAAGCTGATCGTGACTGAAATGAGCGCGCAGAAATGCCTCGGCTTTGGCGTGGCCGGGGCTCGTAGGCCAGCGCGGGCCGATCGCCGCAAAGTCGCGTGCATACTCATAGGCGCGGCCGCCATTGAAGTGCTGCGCAGGCAGCGCGAGAGGCGCAAGAAGAAGGAGGGCAAAGAACAACCGGCGGCGCCAGGCGGAAAGCATCATGCCTCTGATTCTCTCCCCTTGCGACGCGATGGATGCACCCACCAGGCGACGGCGATGCCGATCAGATAGAGCGCGAGCATGGGGATCGCGTAGATGCACATCGTCCAGGGATCGGGGCTGGGCGTGATGATGGCGGCCACGAGGAAAATGGCAAGAACCGCGTAGCGGATGTTCTTCCACAGAAACCGCGGGCTGACAATGCCGAACATCGCGAGGAAGAAGATCAGAATCGGCATCTCGAAGCTGATGCCCAGGCCGAGAATGATCGAGAGGAAGAAGCTTGTGTAGTCCTCAATCGTGATCATCGAGGTGAAATCGCGGCCGAACCCGAGGACCAGAATCTTGATGGCGCCGGGCAGAACATAAAAGTATCCGAAGCTTGCCCCGGCAAGAAACAGGCCCACCGTGGCCGCCATGAAGGGAATGACGAAGCGCTTTTCTTTTTGATAAAGGCCGGGCGCGATAAAGAGCCACACCTGGTAGAGGATGAAGGGGCTGGCGATGATGGCGCCCGCCAGCAGCGATGCCTGCAAATTGAAGTTGAGTGCATCCATCGGGTGCGTAAAGACAAGATTCTTGCCGATGTGCGTGAGCGGCGCTTGCAGAAATCCCAAAATTCGGTCGCGAAAAAACCACGCCACCAGGAAGCCGGCGGCGAGATACAGGGCCGAATGGACGATGCGGCGGCGCAGTTCATCGAGGTGCTCCATCAAGCTCATGCCCGGGAGCTCTGCGCGATCGGTGACAGCCTTGCGGGCCTTGCTGAGAGCCTCAGTTGAGTCAACCATTGTGACTTACTGCCTCCGTTGCGGGGGCATCATCGTTGCGGGTCGCGGGATCGTCTTTTGGCGGCTCGGTAAGCTCGGCCAGCTCGGACGTCTCGGCCAGTTCAGACGTCTGTGCCAGTTCAGACCGGCGCGTGGAGGCGACGATTTCGCCGGTCGACGGAGGCAGGATGCGTGGCTCTGTGGTTTCAGCCGCCGGCGTTGCGGAGGGCAGCGCGGCGGCATCCGAGGCCGTTTCGACCGTCACCGAGCTTGCGACGGCCGGCGTCGCAGACACCGATTCCTGCGCAGGCTGGCCGGCAGGCAGTTGCTGGCGCTGCGCCTCTTCCTTCTTGCGGCGATCCGCCTCTTCGGCCACGCGCAGCTCTTCTTCCATCTGGAACTTGAAGTCGTTGGACGCCTTGCGGAACTCGTACATCAGCTTGCCGATCTGACGACCGATCTGCGGCAACCGGCGCGGGCCGAAGACGACCAGGGCCAGCACCATCAGGATTAGTGAGTCGGCCATGCCGATGCTGCCAAGCTGAATTGGCGGAGGGGTACCCATGAAGGCCTATGATACCTGCCCGCGCAGGGCGCTCACAATCCCGGAAGCGACTTCGGGCTTCCACCTTAGTGGGAGTGAGGTGGGGAGCGACGTGTCCGGAATTGTTCGGCCGCGAAGCCCCGCCTACTCAACGACCTTCAGGCTTGCCTGCTGATCCGCCAGTGAATCGCCGCCGACCCATATGTCATAGGTTGTCGGTTCCACCACGCGCCGTGAATCGACGTTGTAGAAGCTCAGCTCATTGAAGCCCAGCGGCAGGTCCACATGCTTCGTTTCGCCCGGCCCGAGATGCACGCGGGCAAAGCCCTTCAGCTCGCGCACGGGCTGTTCAAGGCTGGCCGAAGTGTTTCGGATGTAGAGCTGAACCACCTCGGTGCCGGCAACGCTGCCCGTATTAGTTACGTCCACGCTCACCATTGTGATTTTGTTAGCGCCGGCGCCTGCCTCCTTTACGGGAACCTCAGTGCGACTCAGCGTGGGTTTTGAAAAGCGGAAGCGCGTGTAGCTCAACCCCCAGCCGAAAGGAAAGAGCGCAGAGTTCTGCTCATCGACGTAGCGAGAGACGAATTTTTCCTGCGAGTTGTAAGGCATGTGGCTGAGGTCGACGCCGGTTGCGGGGCGGCCGGTGGGAAGCTGCGCGTAATAGAGCGGCTCCTGCCCGACGGCCCGCGGCAGGCTCACCGGCAGCTTGCCCGAAGGGTTCACATCGCCGAAGAGCACATCGGCAACCGCCGGGCCGGCCTCGATGCCGAGACTCCACGCCTGCAGAATTGCGGGCACGTGCTCCGCAGCCCACTTGAGCACCAGGGGCCGTCCGGCGAGCACCACGAGCACGACCGGCTTGCCCGTCGCGACCACGGCTTCGAGCAGCTTCTGCTGCTCCCCGGTGAAGTCCAGATGCACGCGGCTTGACGCTTCGCCTTCCATCCAGTTGGCGGGCTCGCCGAGCGCGAGAATCGCGATGTCGGCCTGCTTTGCCGTTTCGACAGCCTCGGCGATGGACTTGTCGTCATCGGGCAGAGGCTCGGTTGCGGTGGCGCCCTGCGAGCCGCCGAACATCAGGCCGCGCAAAACGGCCGCGTCTTTGCCTGCGAGCAGATTGCAACCCCTGGCGTAGAGAAGCCGATCGCCGAGGCGCCGGCGCAACTCCTGCTTCAGCGTGATAACGTCTTTGGGATTGCCGGCAGACCATGCGCCGAGCAGGTCGAGCGGATCATCCGCGAGCGGGCCGATGAGCGCGATCTTCTTCGCCTTGGCGGTGAGCGGCAGCAGCGCGCCGATGCCTTCGACGGGGTCGTTCTTGAGCAGCACCATCGTCTCATCGGCCACCTTGCGCGCGGTGGCGCGGCGCTCGGGCGTGGCTGTATAGGCGGGGCTCGGTTCAGTGTAGGGATGGTCGAAGAGACCGAGTGCGAACTTCACGCGAAGAATACGGCGCACCGCTTCATCCACCGCGCTCTCTGGAATTTTGCCGGAGCGCACCTGGCCAATGATCGTGGTTCCGTAGAGATTTCCCTCCATATCCATGTCGAGGCCCGCCATCAGCGCCTTGCGCGCCACGGTTGCGCCGTCTGGCCCGATGGCGTGATTGAGCAACTCGGCAACCGCGCCCCAGTCTGACACCACGAAGCCGTCGAAGCCCCACTCCTTGCGCAGAATCTGCGTCAGCGTAAACGGATTGGCTGTCGCCGGCACACCGTTGATGGAGTTGAAGGAACTCATGACCGTAGCGACACCGGCCTCAACGGCGGCGTGATAAGGCGGCAGGTACACCTGGCGCAGCGTCTGCTCGCTCATATCGGTCGCGTTGTAGTCGCGGCCCGCAATCGCCGCGCCATAAGCGGCAAAGTGCTTCACGCAGGCGGCCACGGAGTCGGGCTTCGCGAGATCGTCCTGCTGATAGCCCCTCACCCAGGCGCGCGCCATTGCCGAGCTGAGGTACGGGTCTTCGCCATTCGACTCAACAATTCGCCCCCAGAGCGGATCGCGCGAGATGTCGACCATCGGCGAGAAGACCCAGTCGATGCCGTCGGCGCGCGCCTCAACCGCGCCGGTGCGCGCCACGGTCTCGGCTGCGTCGGGGTCCCAGCTTGCCGCGATGGCCAGCGGAATGGGGAAT
>JBATYG010000127.1:0-2066 GCA_049673945.1 Occallatibacter sp. | reverse complement strand
CGTCTTCGCCGCCAGCATTCCCGGCAGGTGCGCCGCGCCGCCGGCCCCGGCAATAACCACCCGCAGCCCGCGCTCGCGCGCCGTCTCCGCGTACTTAAAAAGCCAGTCCGGCGTGCGATGCGCGCTCACAACCTTCGCCTCGTGCGGGATTTCCAGCTCGCCCAGCACTTCCACGGCAGCCGACATCACGTCGTAGTCGCTCTTGCTGCCCATCACCACGCCTACCAGCGGCTTCACGTTCATGCGTCTGATTATAGGGGGCGTTCGCTAAGAACCAGGAACTGTGAACTGATCCTTCATCTCCTCATCCACATCTCCGCAGCCACTTCGATCACCGCGCCCACCACGCTCGCCGCCGCGATAAAACCTTTCGCCCGCTGCCAGTTCTGCTCGTGCCTGTCCATACGACGCTCCAGCTCTGCAATGCGCCCGCCACTGCCATCGCCCGTCAGCGCCATCATCTGCGACTTCAGCACGCTCAAATCGCTCAGAACCTGCGCCTCAAATTCATTCATCATCCGCATTCCGGACCCCACTCATCCGTTCGCTACTGCCCGGGGTCCCCAGCGACAGGCCTCCGTCGCCGGGGTGGTTCACGACCCCAGCGGCACGTTGAAGATCAGCGCCGCCGAAAACTCCGAGTAATTCGGTGGCGTCGCACCGTCGTACATTCTCACGTAGTAGCGGTCGCTCGCCGACACCCGCGTAAACCTCATCGTGGCCTGCGAGCCGCGCATCACCAGGTCCGTGTCCTGCCCCGGCATGAAGCAGTTGTCTCTGCGCCGCACTTCAAACCCGCCGCCTGTCGGCGCAGTGGCGCCCGCGCTGATCGTCACCGTGCTGCCGCTCATCGCCGTAACCGCCAACCCGCTCAGATTCGCGAGCACCGTCGGCGACACAGGCGCAGGCAGCCAGGTGTCCGCGGGCACAGTCTCGCCCGTCTTGATCGCCAGATCGGCGGCCCAGTCATTCGCAAACGCAATCGTGTAATCCACCAGATCTGGAACGCTCGCGCGGTAACTCAATTTGACCGCGCGAACAACCACCTGCGTATTCAGACTCGCCGAGGGGGCATTCAACTGCAGCGCATCGCCCGGCCACACATCTGTGGTGAAGCTCGCGCGCGAACCCCGATACGCTCCACTCCACAGCGCGCCCACCCCCGCCGCTGCCTGCACAAGAGCCTGCGCCGCGTTTCTACAATCCTGCGAGCTGCGCGCCGCCGGGCTTTGCACGGAACCGATCCACGCCGAAACCGCCGGCAATCCCGCCGCTGCGAGCGTTTGCTGGCTGGCCGCATTTACGGCCCGCCCCACAGCGCGCTGCGCCGTGCGATAGCTGACCGCGATCTGCATGCCCACCGGCGGCGTAAATCCGTTGTTGAAGATCACCGTTCTGCCGCTCTCTACGCGGCACTCCGCCGCCTGCGCCACGGTGCCCACGCGCCGTGTCACCGGATCTCCATTTGCCGGAGTCGTAACTACCCACCCCGAGCCCAGGTTGGTCAGATTCAGCGCGCGCATCGTGCCATACAGATTGCTGCTGCTGGCCGCAGCCAGCGTGCACGCTGCCGGCAGACTCGTAATCGCTCCGTCGTACAGCGTCACCGGCATCCCCGCCACGCCGTTCACAAACTCCTGGATCTCGAAGAGTAAATTCGCCGGCGCCCCATTCGTTTGCCCGCCTGCCGTGATTGCTCCGCTGTCGCCATAGGTGCGATAGACTGCCAGCGTTCTTTCGCTCTCAGGGCAGTGAACGCGCAAACGCAGCGCATACTGGTTCGCCGGATTCACCGCATAGCTCGTGCCCAGAGCGATTCCCTGCACCAGCGGCTGCACGCTCACCGCGCCTGTTCCCGCCTGCGCCGTCACGCGGAATCCGGCGATGCAGGTCTGCTCGGTCTCTAATCCCACACAAAAACCTGCCAGCACACCGTTGCTGCCCGTTGCCAGTGTTACGCCGGCTGCCTCCAGCAGCAGCGTGCCGCCCATCTCGATCGGGTCGATCCACGTCAGCAGCGAGTCGCCGTCAATGCCGTCGCCTCCCTGCATCGCGAGGCCGCCCCC
>JBATYG010000126.1:0-7331 GCA_049673945.1 Occallatibacter sp. | reverse complement strand
CTCTGAGGCGCAGTTCAATCCGAAGCGAATGGAGCCACGAACAGACTTCCCGGAGTCATCTTTAGAGAACTTCCATTTTTCAACTGCCTCGCTCACGGTCTGCCACAGCAGCTTGGGGCCAGAATCAATCGAGATATTCTCGGCCAAGCCATCGCTGCCAACAACTGCATGAAACTCTATTGTTCCTTCAACTCTTGCAGCCCTCGCAATTGGAGGATATACGGGATCGACATAGATGACGGGGCGAACCGTTTGGCTATCCGTCAGTTCGATGAAAGGCTGGCGCGGAGCATTTTGAGCGAGGCGGTAAAGCGCCGAAGGGCGGTCGGGCGCATCCCCGAAAACCGCGTCGAACCTGCCATCCGCGATGGCTTGTAAGGCCGCTGATTGGGGCGTCTGGGAAGGCGCCACAGCCTCAGAAACTGCAAAGATCGGCTTATCCCACGGGCTTTCGCCAGTCGCCTTATCCAGCTTTTCAAAAAGGCTTCGGGACCATGCTGTATATTGCGGCGTGTTGGGGTGCGCGTCGAATATATCCCGGTCCAGGATGTCGGCACGAATCACACCCGTCTTGCCAGCGCATTGAACCTGGATCGAGACATTCATCCCCCTAAAAACTTGGCCTTTGCTTCGCCGCCTCAATTCAGCTTTTAGTGCTTTCTCCGGGATCCCACATGGGTTGGTTCCCTGCAGAATCGAGGGAAGAGATTCATTCAGACTGATATGAGCAACCTTGATCTCAGCATGGGGATAGCACAAGTCGGCTGGTGGTGTGAGGCTAACTCGCTCAATCTTCGTCTTCTCACCCTCTGAGCGAAGGAAGGTCAGATCGTAATAGTTGAATGGCGGACCAATATCGATAAAGCTATCTCTTGCAATCACAATTTCGGTTGGAAACGGGTATAGGTTCTTGTGGCTTTGCGCAATTCCAGTGTCGCGAGTAATCAGAATCAAGGCAAAAGCAAAGACGATCCGCATAGGCCGACCTTATAGCACATGCCCCTATTTGGAGTCGCCACCCGGCGCGAAGTACCCTGCGCGCGTCGAAACCGTGTAGTCGCCGTTGGCCGTCTTCAGCACAATCCTGTGGTAGCCGCCGTCGTTGTCGACCTTGTCCGGTGTGTAGGTCAGCAGGTACTGCCCGTGCAGCTCTTCGGCGATCAGGCCATAAATCTCCGCCAGGTCTTCCTTCTTCTTGGTGTCGAAGAAGCGGCCACCGGTACGGGCTGCAATCTGCTCCATGATCTTCTTGCCATCTACGCCCGACTCCTCAGGGCGCCTTCCGCCCCCGGGATAGCCGCCGCCGGGGTATCCACCTCCGCCACCGGGCCAGCCGCCGCCCATGCCGCCGTGGTGGCCGGGGAAGCCGTTCCCATAGCTGCGATCCTGCTCTCCTTTGAAATAGATCGTGTAGATGGTCAGATTGGCATGATCGGCTGCATCCAGCGCCTCGTTGAGCGTCTCTTTACTGCCGCGATCGGAGCCGTCCGAGAAGAGCAGCAGCGCTTTGCGTCCGTCTTTGGGCTTCATCAGTTCGTCTGAGGCAAGATAGATCGCGTCGTAGAGCTGCGTACCGTTGCGGCCGCTGCTGCGCGAAGCCTGCCGATCGTCGCCGGTCGTCTCCGGCCCCTGGCGATCGTCCTGCGTGCGCGAGGTCGACCCCATCTCATCGATCTCGTGGTGCAGCTTGTCAGGGGAATCGGTGAAGTCCGCGAGCAGCTCCACTTCTCTGTCGAAGTGAATCAGGAAAGCTTCATTCTTGGTGGTGCTGGCTGCGCTCTTTCCGCCCGGCCCAGCCACCGGATCGGCGCCGGAAGCAGCACCCGAACTCGTGCCCGTCCCGCCGCCAAGCATCTGGTCGACGAACTTGTCCGCAGCCTTGCGCTCGTTTTCCATTGCGCCCGAAACGCTGCGGCTGGTATCCACCAGCAGACCCACTCTGAAGGGCAGGTTGCTCTCGCGCGCGAGGCTCTTGATCACCTGCGGCCTGCCATCCTCGGTCAGCGTGAAGTCGCTCTTCTGCAGGTTGGTCACCAGCGCTCCGTGCTTGTCCCGAACCGTCACCGGAAGCAGAACTTCGCGCGCCTGCACATGCAGCGTCTCCACAGATTGGTTAGAGGATTGGTCAGGCGCTGGCTGCTGCGCCTGCCCGCAGAAAGACCAGGCGGCTGCAGACACGATCGAAAGTGTGGTTCGCAGAAGGATGCGTGTGCGCATAGATCATTAGACGCGAGCCGGCCCGAACCGTTGACCCACCTGCAATTGACCCGCCTGCACGATGCAGGTTGCGAGAACTAGGGCTTTCCGCGCCTGCCCAGGCATCGAGAATACATCCGCAGGCCCAGCTTGGTCGGATTTGTCGTGGTGCCTTCCGTGTCAGAAACAAACGAGGCTCGCACGCTCTTTTCGAGCAGGCCGAATTCTGCCAGTTGCGCAAGTGACCGATGAACCTTGAGCAGGTCGTGTGTGCCCGCCATTCTTGCCAGTTCGTCCGCCGTCAAGAAGATATTGCCGGTAGTCACTACCCAGTCGCCGGAAGACATCGTCACGGCCTTCTCGCAGATAGCCGCCAGGACGCGCGTCTGCAGCGTAGCCATCTGGCTCAGCAGGTTCACGAAGACCAGGTTCGAATCGTCGCAGGCATCTGCGGAGCACGAGGCCATCAGCAAACCGGCCCAAAGATCCTGCATCCACCCCGAATCTGCCCACGAGCCGCCCTCGATAACTTTCACCAGCAGCTCAGGATGCGCAAGCATCGTCTCGCCCCGCGCTTCCTGTGCCAGGCGCTGCTCCGCCTTCAAAAGAACATTGACCGCGCTTTCGGCTCGAACGTTGCTGAGTTCCTCGTAAATCAGATAGCGTGATTCCTCAATCGCCGGGGCGGCAAGACGGCCGGCAAAGGCAAGCGCCCGCGCCGCGCGAAACTCGCGAATCACATACTCCGGTTCTGACTGCCTGCGTTCGTCGCGGGCCGGCTCCTCCCAGAGACGCACCCCCATCCCCTCGGGCATTACGAACGACAATCCCACGCCGTTCTGCGCCAGGCGCACAGCCCAGGCCTGCAACTGGAACCGCCGTTCTGTTCCGCTCTCCTGCGGGCCCTCGCGCTGGATTGAGAGAGACAGCATGGATCCCGGGGGCCACCGCTCCTCGGTGATAAGAAACATGCCCGTTGCGCTGATATCACCCACCTCGAAAGACTGCGCAACCCCGGTGGTCGTGTCATAGGCAACCAGGTTCGGAATTGGAATCCTGGAGCCTTTGCGGCGATCTGTCTCATAGGCGCCGGGATAAAGCCACTTGAGGAAACGCGAAACCACCCAGTCTCTTTCGCCCGAGTCCTTCTCGCCGGCCTTTTCTTCCACGGCGGCGTCTTTCACGCGCGGCTCAATGCTCTGCGCGGCCGCTGGATTCCGCGCTGCGGCGGGACTCGACGCGGCGGCGGGGGCCATCGGCACAACAATGCGCGTTTCCGCCGGAGCCGAAGTATCCGCTGGCGGGGGCAGCTCGATGGCGGGCTCAGAAGCCGCTCTTTCGCTTGAGGAAACAAGCGCAACTGAAACCGGCCCGGCCAAAGCTGCGCTCTTTCCCGGATGTCTGGCATCGCCGTTGCGCGACCTCTCAGGCTCGTCCGGCGGAACCAGAACTTCCTCTGCCACGGGCTCTGCGTTCTCGATCGGCTCAGCCGGCGCGCTGCCGTCCAGTTCGAACGATGCGCCATCGCTCTCGCTCGCTTCCGCGGCCGCCCCCTCCATTACGCTCAATTCGATACGTTCAGGAGCCTGAGGCTCGTCTGCCCCAATCTCAATCTCGATCTCAGGCTCCGGTTCCTCCATCTCGATCTCAGGTTCTTCAACCTCGATCTCACGTTCTTCGATCTCCGGTTCTTCAACCTCTATAAGGACCAGCAGATCGCCTGGTCTCGTTCTGGATGAGGCAGTGCTTCGGAACGGAAGCACAAGCGCGCTTACTGCCGGCTTCCTGAAGACAGGAAAGTTCCTGGAGGGAATCAACTCCACGCTTTGCAACACACGGTGGGTCTTGTCGAGATACAGCAGGTCGAAGGGCGAAATGCGCGGCACCATGGGAATGCCCGTCGACATATTGGTGAGCCACAAGCCGGTCTGTTCATTCGCCGCAAGCCCCTCCACCAGCACCCTCAGGATAGTAAGGGGCTCAAGGGTCGCGTCGATGACCCTCACGCGCGCACAGACAGCGCTATTCCTCCTGTTGTTTTTTACGCTGTATTGTTGCGTTCCCATACGCTCTCATCTATGTGGTGGACACTCTAACCGGTAACGTCTTTTCGCTAGCTCCGTCTACTTGAGCATTGATTATAGGTAGCATTCGCTTGGCCGAATCAGGTACTTTCGACACCTGCCCGTCAAACCACCCGGGCAGACCCGCCTTCCCCACGTCCAATCACGACCTCGCCCCCTGAGGGCCATCCCGGAAGAGGATGGAAATACGGCCTTTGGGCAACGATGTTAGCACCCCTCGCGTCCTCGGGAAAGCGACGAGGGCGTACAACTTTTGTGCAGCCGGGCGCAGCCCGATAACCGTCTCCCACAGTGCGAGGGTGCTGTCGACACCGCCATGCTCAAACAACTCCGCCCATGACCACACCGCCCATGAATGGATCGCTGATGCTCGGCCTGCCCGTTTCGACACGCCCCGCATAACCGGCCTCCGCCTGCGCGCCCGCGGTCTTGACCGTAAGGTCATACCAGCCATGCGACGCGGTCAGATCGAGAACGACTTCAGCCTCCTGCCCCGCGTCTAACGTTTTGCTCACCGGTTTCTGACCATACGCGTTATCGGTAAGGGTCACCGACGCCGCCTGCGCTCCGTCGTTTTTCAAATGCACAACCACATTTCCGGTGAGCCCCCCATCGCCTGCCTCATATTGCAATAGAGACGCAATTGCATGCTGCGCTTCCGCCGGCCCGGAGAAGCTGCGATAAAAACCATTCGGCGCGCCGACTTCAATCGCGTAATCTCCATGGGCAAACAGCGCCAGCGGATAGCGGAGTTCCATGCTGTCGCCCGCCTTCACCGCATACGTCGCCGCCCGCATCGGCACGTCGCTGCCCGTGGCCGGTAGAAGGTTGCGCAGATACACATTGAAGGGCGCGCCGGCAGGGTTCGATGGCTGTACCCGCGTTCCCGCCGCCAGGCTCAGGATGAACTGCTGCCCGTCGCCGCTCAGTCTCCCCTCGGCTGAAAGCTCATAAGGCAGCGCGCACGAGGGCCGCACTCCGGGCTCCTGTTGCACCATCAGCCCGGCCCCGCGCGGCGCGATCTGTTTCGCCTCCTCCGCGGCCAGCTTTTTAAAGTTCGATGGAAGCTCTTTGTTGCGGGCTCTCTCAATACTGATGACGAACTTGTCGCGGTCGAGATAGTTGAGCTTCGGCTCCTGCTCATCGAACGGGCGAAACACCGAGGTCAGATCGCCCGCCACCGTGCGCCGCCACGCGCTGATGTTGTCTTCCCGCACCGTCTTGCCAAACTTCCCCTGGACAAACTGCTCCAGGAACATCAGCGTCGAGGTGTGATCGCAGAGTTGCGAATTAACCCACCCGCCCCGGCTCCACGGAGAGGCCACGATCATGGGAACGCGAAAGCCCATGCCGATCGGTCCAGATCGCGCATCGCGCGGCGCCACGCCCATGCGCAGCTCATCTTCCTTGTAGGTGTACTCGATGCCCATATCGATTCCCGCCGAAGCGTCGCCCGTCTCCGGCCGCTTCGGGTCGGCTGCCACAAACGAAGGCGCGTGATCGAAGTAGCCGTCGTTCTCATCGTAGGTGAGAATCAAAATAGTCTTCTTCCAGACCTCGGGATTCGCGGTCAGGATGTCCATCGCCTCCGACACATACCATGCGCCATACCAGGGAGAGGTCGGATGATCCGAGAATGCCTCCGGCGCCGTCAGCCACGAAACGGCGGGAAGCTTCCCTTCATTCACATCCTTGCGAAACTGGTGAAACACATCCCCGCGCGGCGCCTTCATGCGCTGCGCCGTACCGTCCGTCTCAAACTTGAGATCCTTGAGGGCGTGATAGTGCGGATCGCCCGCGTTGGTCACAAACGCAGCGTCGTGCAGCCTCTTCTCCTGGCTTGAGAGCGTGTTGTAGCGCGCCTTGCCACTCGGGGAAAGCCCAGTGCTGATCGCCTCCAGCCGCGCCTCAAAATATGCCAGCCCATCCCGCAAATACGCCGCCGTCGCCGGATCGCTTTGCGCCGCAATCTCAGCCGTGAGAGCATCCCGCTCGGCCGTGAGATCGGCAATCAACCGCTTTGCCGCCCGGGGATATCCCACGCACGCCTCGGCATTGAAGGCCGAAAAATACTCGAGCGGATTGTCGCCGAAATTTCCCAGCCACGCCTCCGCCTTGCCGCTCAGCGCCGAGTGCGTTACTTCATTCTGATAGCACTTCCATTCGATGCCCGCTTCGTGAAGCCGTTCAGGAAACGTCTTCCACCCCAGGCCGCCCAGGTCGATCTGGTTGTTGCGCATATGCACGCGCGAGTCGACGCTCTGCCGGTCGCGGACCGTTCCAGTCCAGAAAGTACAGCGGTTCGGCGACGTGCTCGTCATCACCGCGCAGTAGTGCTGATCGCAGATCGTGAAAGCATCCGCAAGCGCGTAGTAAAAAGGCAGATCTTCGCGCGTGTAGTGACCCATCGTCAGAGGCAGGTCTGCATATGCCTTGTTGCCCGAGCGCTTCGCCTCAAGCCATCGATCGTGCAGGCCTTCGTTCCACGCGTCCACCTGGCTGTCGCGCGAGTGCGGCAGCGAGCCCATCCACGTAATCCGCGTGTCCTTGATGTCGAGGCGCCACGGCGCATAGGCGTTCCCTGCGCCATCGCTCTGCGCAAAGACTGAATTTCCATTCGCGAGCCGCATCGCCCTTGGGTCATTGAATCCCCGCACGCCGCGCAGCGTGCCGAAGGCATGATCGAATGAGCGGTTCTCCTGCATCAGAATGACCACATGCTCCGCATCGCGAAAAGTCGATCCCGGCGGCGGGTCAATGGCATATGCCGATTGAATCGATCTCGGTATGAATTCGAGAGCGCCCGCTCCTCCAGCCATCATCGCTATGAACTTGAGAAAATCCCGCCTGGTCTGCATTCCAGGATGATACGTTGCGTGCCCATACCTTGCGTGCCCCACTCATCGCAGCTTTATCGCGATGAGTGGGCCGCGCCGGCCGGAGTTCGGAAGGTAATCTGTCCACCGCCTTGCGCGAACAAGGCTTATCATCTTGCCATGCATCCTCAGTCGCTCGTAAGGAAATCTGTCCGTCTTATCCGGTCAATAGCAG
>JBATYG010000125.1:0-2945 GCA_049673945.1 Occallatibacter sp. | reverse complement strand
GCTGCGCTGTTTCCGTCTTCGCCCGACGGCGTTGTGAGCGATGCGATGTGGGCGACCACGCTCGACGTGAACGTAACCGCGAACTACCTGCTCGCCGATGAAGCCGCAAAGGTCTTCGCCGATCAGGATTTGGACGGCTCTGTGGTGCTGACCAGCTCGGCCAACGCCGTTGTGGCCAAGCGCGGCAGCGAAGCGTATGACGTGAGCAAGGCCGCGCTCTCGCACCTGGTCCGCGAGCTCGCCGTTTCGCTCGCGCCGAAAGTGCGCGTCAACGGAATCAGTCCAGCCACCGTCGTCAAGGGATCGACGATGTTCCCACGCGATCGAGTCCGCGCGTCGCTCACGAAGTACAACATTCCTTTCGAGGAGACTCTGAGCGACGATCAGTTGCGCAATCTGCTCGCGCACTTCTACGCGAAGCGAACGCTGACGCATCAGCCGATTGACCCGACGGATTGCGCGGAAGCGATTCTCTTTCTTGCCAGCCCGAAGACTCGCTGCACCACCGGCCACATCATTCCTGTCGACGGAGGCCTGACAGACGCCTTTTTGCGGTGAGACTGCACTGGAACCGGGTAGCTGAAGGCGCTCGAAAGGCATCCACGGACGGAACTGCTCTCGATGTCGGCACGGTGCAGACGGCAATGCTCGTGCGCCCTGATATATCCTTTCCGCATCGTCCTACGAAGTAAAGAGCACGCTCGCTGCGAGCAATGGTCTCCCATGCCACACAATCGAGACATTGATGGCGCCCTTAGTCGTGAGAGCCGGGCGTGGTCGGGGATTTTTCAGTTTCGGGGATTCGCGCAAGGTCCAGGCCGGTTCCAGCCTGTTCAGGAAGACAAGAGGGAAAGTGATTTCATCCGTTCTCAGGGTTGTTCAAGCACGCAGGCTGGGGTTTTCAGCGGTTGCATTGTTTCTCTTCCTTCCTCTGGCGTCGGCCCGCGGACAGGAATCTCAGAAAGCGGTCACGGCCAGCGTTCCTGTATATCGGCAAAGAGATGCTCCGATCGAGAAGCGAATCGACGACCTTCTTCCGCGCATGACGTTGGAAGAGAAGGTCAGGCAGCTGGATATGTACTCCAGTGCAACCGCCATCATGAGCAGTCATACTGACGAAACACATGCGGCGGCCAACGCGGTCTTTTTGCCGGAGAAAGCGCAGGCCCTTTGGGGCGATCTTGGCGTGGGTGCGATTCATGACCTCAACCCGAGTGCGCAACAGGCAAATGCGATCCAGAAGTGGGTTATTTCGCATAACCGTCTCGGGATTCCTGCGCTGTTCATTGAGGAAGGCCTGCACGGATTCGACACGGGAACGGTATTTCCCGCGCCGATCGGTTTATCCGCTACCTGGAATCCGCGCATTGCAGAAGAGACAGGCGCCGCGATTGCGGCCGAAGCGCGGTCAACGGGTGTGGACATGATTCTGGCTCCTGTTCTTGATGTGGCTCGCGACCCTCGCTGGGGGCGAGTGGAAGAAGGCTTTGGAGAAGACCCTTACCTGATCGGCCAGCTAGGCCTGGCTTTTGTGCGCGGGGCGCAAGGCGCCAGTCTGGATACCGACCACACGGTTGTAGCCGAGCCCAAACACTTTGTCGGGCACGGCTCGCCGGAGGGCGGCACAAATACTTCTCCCGTGCATATAGGACCGCGCGAGTTGCGCATGGTCATGCTGAAGTCGTTCGAGCCTACGATCCGTGAGGGGCACGCAATGGGTGTAATGGCCGCCTACCATGAGATCGACGGCATCCCCATAACGGCCGATCCGTTCCTGCTGAAGACTATTTTGCGCAAAGAATGGGGCTTTGAGGGATTTGTGCTCTCAGACCTGGGCGCGATCAAGCGTCTTTACACTGTGCATCATGTGGCGGCGAGTCTTCCGGAGGCAGCCTGCATGGCCATTCGGTCGGGCGTGGACATGCAGTTTTACGATCTTGACCATGACCGTTTTCAGAAGTCCCTGATCGATTGCGTGCGGGACGGCTCTCTGCCCGGGCCGGAGCTGGAGAGGGCGGTGCGGTCGGTGCTGCGCGTGAAATTCGCGCTGGGTCTTTTCGACCATCCCTACGTTGATGCCGCGTTGAATGCCGAAGAATACCGCTCTCAGGCGCACCGTACTGTTTCGCTTGAGTCGGCGCGCGAGCTCATGACGCTGGTTAAGAACGAGAACCAATTGCTGCCGCTGGCGAAGACGATTCAGCGGATCGCGGTGATTGGTCCGAATGGGAACGTGGCGCGCTACGGCGATTATGAGAACGAAGGGAACGGTGAGCACATCAGCATCCTTGAGGGCATTCGCGCGCTGGTTCCTCATGCGGCCGTCACTTTCGATGAAGGCGCGAACCTGCCAGAGGCAGTTGCAAAGGCGAAAGATGCGGATGTAGTCGTGATGGGCCTGGGCGAGAAGCTGGGAATTTCCGGTGAAGGATTTGACCGCTCAAATCTCGGCCTGCCGGGTAACCAGGAGCAATTGCTGGAAGCCGTAGTAGCAACTGGCAAGCCCGTGGTTCTAGTGCTCGAGAACGGCCGGCCTTTGACCATTGACTGGGCGGAAAAACATGTTCCCGCAATTCTTGAAGCGTGGTATCCCGGAGAGTTCGGTGGCCAGGCCATCGCCGAAACACTTTTTGGCGACAACAACCCGGCGGGCCGCCTTACGATCACCTTTCCGCAAACCGCAGGGCAACTGCCGGACTACTATAACTCCGATCCGTCGCGGGTCTACGGGTACGTCGAAGGCAATGACAAGCCGCTGTATCCCTTCGGATTTGGCCTCAGCTATACGACCTTCCGCTATGACCATCTCAAGGTGCGGTCTCCTGCGCCCGGCAGCGATGGGGATATTCAGGTGAATGTCGACGTGACAAATACCGGAAGCCGGGCAGGAGATGAAGTCGCGCAGCTTTATATGCGGGAGAATACAAGCAGCGTCGAGACACCCC
>JBATYG010000124.1:0-8622 GCA_049673945.1 Occallatibacter sp. | reverse complement strand
GGCGATGCGGCCGGCTGGTTGGGCATGGCTAGTTGGGCATATCGAGCGTCGTCCAGTGACCTTTCGCATAAAAGCGATAGACAGTGCGGTGTTCAATCACCGAGTCCGCGAGCGCGTCATGGTCGGGAGCAGCAGGCCGGCGCTCCATACCGGTTTGCGCCTCGTGCACCTCACCGGGTGTCGCGCGATCGATGCCCCAGTTGAAGCCCAGCAGATCGTTCCCTTCACGCTGCTGCTGCAGGCGCTGGGTCTCTTTTGCCGCTGCCAGCACCGTCGGGTGCTCCGATGCATCAGGCTGCGATCCATCGGAAAAGACCAGCAGCGAGACCTCGCCCTTCACTGAACAAAGCACTGCCCAGTCGTCCGCACCCATAGCACTGAAGCTGCCGTGCACGACATTCTCAGGCTGGTGCGCCTCATATGTCTGCGGAATCGTGCAGCCGCGCTCTTCAAGCGCCGCCACGATCTTCTCCGGCAGCAGCGGAAAAGCATCCACGGGCAGGCGGTGGATCACGTAGGGGAGAGGGCGGCCATCTACGACGGCGCTTCCGCGCTCGGTAAGCTGGCTGGGCTGAGAAGGCTGCTGTGCCGCGAGTTCAACGGCGTGTGCGGTCATGATTACAGCCACAAGCGTGAATAGCGTTCTCTTCATCACACCGTTGGGACAAACTAGTTTCGCAGCGGCTTGCCGGTTTTCAGCGTAAAGGCGATCCGCTCCTGTGTTTTGCGCTCGCCGCAGAGAGAAAGGAACGCCTCGCGCTCGAGATCGAGCAGATATTGCTCGCTCAGCGGGGTCCCGGCAGTGACTCGTCCTCCGCAGAGAATATAGGCTGCCCAGCGAGCCACTTTCTGATCGTGCTCCGAGGCAAAGCCGGCCTCGCCCATCATGTAAATGCCCGTCTCGAGCGTGGCAAGCGCGGAGGGGCCGGGCGCCGGAATCTGCCTGCGCGCTGCGGGTGGCGCGTAGCCGGCTGCAGCGAGCGCCTGGGCCTGCTCTCTGGCATCAAGCAGCAGCCGCTCGCGATTGAGTGTGATGCGATCGGAGGCCGGGAAGAACCCGAGCGCGCGGCCTTCTGCGGCGGACGTCGACACCTTTGCCATAGCAATCAGCTCAAGCGCGCGCTTGAGCGCAGTGGCGACCTCGGCCGACTGCGCAAAGCGCGAAGGCGGATCACGAGGGTCGGGAGGCGCCAGCGCCGCAGCGGCATCGAGCGAGCGCAGCAGCATCTCTTTTGTGCCGCCGCCGGCCGGGATCAGGCCTACACCGGCTTCGACCAGGCCGATGTAGGTCTCTGCGTGCGGCTGCCGGCGGGCAGCGTGCAGGCACATCTCAGCGCCGCCGCCCAGCGTCATGCCAAAGGGAGCTACGACGACCGGTCTCGGACAGAACTTGATATCCGCCGTCATCTGTTGAAAGGCGCGAATGGCCCCCTCGACTTCTTCCCAGTCGCCCTCCTGCGCCGCCAACAACAGTTGCAGCAGGTTTGCGCCGACGCTGAAGTTGTCGCGATCGCTGGTCACGACGAAAGCGCTAAAATCGCGCACCGCGTCAGAACCGGCATTCAAAACGGACGAGACCAGCGCGACAACATCGCCTCCGATGGCGTTCTTGAGTGAGTGCAGCTCAAGGCAGCCAATGCCATCGCCGAGATCGACGAGCGACGCCCCGGGATTGCTGCGCACCACGCCATGAGTGCGGCGGAAATCCGCGACGCGGGCATGGCCGGGCTGCTGCGGGATCGGCTCCCAGTGCCGGGTCATTGGATTGAAGCACTGCGGGCCAACGTCGGAGTACCATGAGCCGTTCTCTGAAGCGAGCAGATCTTCAACCGCGCGGCTGACGGGGATCGGCTGCGACTTCATGCGCGCAACGGTTTCTTTCACCCCCGCCGCATCCCACATCTCAAACGGTCCGAGCTGCCAGTTGAAGCCGGCGCGCATGGCCTCATCGATCGATGGCGCGTCGTTGGCGGCTTCGCCGATGCGGTCAGCCGAGTAGTTCCACAGGTTGGAGAGAAAGGGCCAGAGAAACCGGGCGGCCTTATCCCTGGCCGGATCGTTGGCCAGCAGCAGGCGCAGCCGCTCGGCGACGGTCGAGGCGTTCTTCGCCATCTCGAGGGCAGGCAGGGCGGCCCTGGCGATTGGCCGGTACTCAAAGGTCTTGAGATCGAGGGCGAGGCGCTCTTCTTTGCCGTCGGCGCCGCGCGTCTTTTTGTAGAAACCCTGGCCGGCCTTGTCGCCTAGCCATCCGCGTCTTACGATCTCGTTGAGAACCCCAGAAAAGGGGCCGGGCATGGCGCCCTGCGGAAAGTTGGCCGCGACGTGGGCAAGAATGTCTATGCCTACCATGTCGGCGAGGCGAAAGGTGCCTGTGCGCGGCCAGCCGATGGCGGGGCCGGTGAGCGCGTCGGCTTCTTCGATGGTGAGACCCTGCTCAAGCATCAGCGTGGCCGCACTGAACATGACGGCGACGCCAATGCGGTTGGCGATGAAGTTAGGCGTGTCATTGGCGAAGACGACCTGCTTGCCCAGGATGCGATCGGCAAAGGCGGCGAAGGCCGATACGGCCGCCGCATCGCTTTTGCCCGTCGCAATGACTTCGAGGAGGCGCATGTAGCGCGGTGGATTGAAGAAGTGCGTCCCAAAGAAGCGATCGCGCCTGCCGCTGAGCCCGGCGGCGATCTTGCCGATCGGCAAACCGGAGGTGTTGGTGGTGAGGACGGCGTGAGCGGCGAGGTGCGGAATAACGCGGTTGAGCAGGCCCGTTTTGATCTCAAGATTCTCGGCGACTGCTTCGATGATCCAATCGCATTGCGCGAGGCTGGGCAGGTCATCATTGAAGTTGCCAGGAGTGATGAGCGCGGCCAGCGAAGGCTCGTACAGCGCTGCCGGTTTTGCTTTGGCAAGCGCCGCGATGGCTGCTTCGGCAAGCTTGTTGCGGGGCTCTCCCTTGGCCGGCGCCATGTCGAGCAGCAGCGCGGGGATACCGGCATTGGCCAGGTGCGCGGCGATGCGGGAGCCCATTGTTCCCGCGCCGAGGACAGCAGCGCGCCGCACGAGCATGGGCTGCACCGCTTGAGATGGCGCACCGGCAGTCGAAGGGACGGGGCCGCTCATGCCAATGCTCCGTCGATGGTGCAGAGTCCTGCCATGCCGAACCCGAGAATACGGAAGGGCAGCGCAGCGGGTCAAGATGCGAGGGGGCGAACGGCTGCCGGCGAACGACGCGCGGCGTGACCTTCGTTTCACCGTCCCCCGCTGCGTGCGAAGTTAACCTGCGGTATTCTCTAACTGGGACCGGTGCACGTGCCGTCCCGCCACCGATGACTCTTCTCAACAACACACGCACCTGGGAAACTGCCGCCGGGGTCGCTCTGATCGCCGCAGCCACTGCGGGAGCTTTGTGGTGGGCCCGCCGCAAGCGGCCTGCTCCCGACGAAATCGAGCACGCGCGCCGTACGTTTCTGGCCAGCTCCGGGCGCCTCGTGGACGGGATGCTGCTGGATGTTTGCGAACTCGAGGCTGAAGGCGGCAAGCTGACGCTGCTCGAGTACAGCTACCGGATCGGGGGCGCTGACTACGAGTGCTCGCAGGACATCACGACGATGCTGCATGTGATTGACCCGGCAGGCGTGCGCGCGGGATTCCCCTGCTCGGTGCGCTACCAGCAGAGCAGCCCTCAGAACAGCATCGTGGTGGCCGAAGGCTGGTCAGGGCTGCGCGAGCGAATGCCTGATCTACCGCATATCCGCAGAGCGGGTGCGAGCGCCCTCGGCGCCTGAGTTCCAACAAGATAAGACGGCTGCCGACTGCGTTGGCGCCGGTACCCAATACCCAAGTACACTCAGATCATGCACGTCCATGCGGCGCCCGCGGGTGTGGGCACAAAAAGGACACAATCCGTACTGCGCTTCTCGCTGGTGGCCACGCTGGCTTATGTGGTTGTCACATTTATTGCCGGTCTGCGCGCGCACTCGCTGGCGCTCTTGTCCGAGGCCGGCCACAACGTCTCGGACTTCCTGGCGCTGCTGCAGAGGTTTGCCGCCGTTTACTTCCAGTCGCGGCCGGCCGATGATTCGCGCACCTTTGGCTATCAGCGGGCAGGTGTGCTGGCCGCGTTTGTGAATGCCGCCTCGCTGATTGTGATCGCGCTGTGGATCGGCTTTGAGGCCATCCACCGCCTCAGCGTGCCAGTAACCGTGCAGCCGAGATTGATGATGACGGTCGCGGCGGCCGGTGTCGTGATGAACGGCGTGATTGCAGCGTTGCTGTGGGGCGTTGCCCGCGATGTGAACCTGCGCAGCGCTTTTCTGCATATGGCCGGCGACACGCTCTCGACCGCCGCCGTGATCGCAGGCGGTTTCGCCATTCTCTTAACCGGCAGGAACTGGATTGACCCGGTTCTCTCCCTGCTGATTGCCGCGCTCATCCTCTGGTCAAGCATCGGCATTGTGCGCGAGACGCTCAATATTCTGCTGGAAGGCACGCCGCGCGGCGTTTCGCTCGCCGAGATTCGAACGGGCATGGAAGCGGTGGAGGGTGTAGTGAACGTACACGACCTGCACGTCTGGTGCCTGGGCTCCCGCTCCACCGCGCTGGCCTGCCACGTCACCATCGCGGATATTCCGCCCTCAGAGAGCGCCTGTATCCTCGCCAAACTGAACCACGTGCTGCGCGACCATTACCACATCAGCCATGCGACGGTGCAGTTTGAGCACATTGGGTGCGGTGAGCTCGAAGGTTGCGTGGTGCCGCTTGAGGAGATGGTGAGCGGCGTGGAGCACAGCCATCACGGGCACGCACACTAAGCAGAGGCAGTGTCGCCAGTTGACTTGATCGGCGCAAGCCCGAGGCGATGCCTGCGATAATCGATTCTCAACTGAGAAGCTTCGCCCGTTCCCAGGGGCTTTCCCGGACCACGGAGGTCACGCCTTTGCTTCGCCTGCACGCTGCACTCTTCTGCTGTTGCCTTGCATTGCCCTTCTCGCTGGCCGCCTTCGCGGGCCCGGGAGCTTCAACCGCGCCGGAGCCCAGCAGCGCCCAGTTGCAGGCGCTCCAGGGTGAGTACACCGACAAGGACGAACCCGACACGCCGGTCAGCCTTTACGTTGAGCAGGGCAAGCTCATGTTTGAGAGCGAGCGGCGCGTTCCGGTGGAGCTGAAGCCGGTGTCGGCGGTGGAGTTCAGCATTCCCGACGCCAAAACCAACCTGCGTTTTACCCTCGACGCAGATGGCAAGGCCACGAGCGTGGTGCTCTCCGATGGAACCGACACCGTATATGAGCGGACGGGCGACTCGGTGCATCACGTCTTTCACGACTACCAGCGGACCGAAGCGATGATTCCGATGCGCGACGGCGTGAAGCTGCATACGGTGATCTTGAAGCCCGCCGACATCACGACGCCTCTTCCCTTCCTGATGCAGCGCACACCCTATGGAGTAGACGGCACTTCACGCGCGGCCTTTTTTGCGCAGCGGCCCCAGCTCGCGCGCGATGGCTACATCTACGTCGCACAGGATATTCGCGGACGATTCAAGAGCGAAGGCCAATTTGTGATGAGCCGGCCCATGAGCGACCACAGCGATCCACGGGCAATTGACGAAAGTACGGACACCTATGACACGGTCGCGTGGCTACTTAAGAACGTCTCCGGCAACAACGGCCGTGTAGGCGTAGTGGGAACCAGCTACCCTGGCTTTCTCGCCATGGCGGCAGGCATCGATCCGCATCCCGCGGTGAAGGCGATCTCGCCCCAGGCGCCGATGATCGATGTGTGGATGGGCGACGATTTCTTTCATAACGGCGCCTTTCGCCAGACCTACGGCTACGACTACGTGATGGGCCTTGAGTCAACGAAGGAAGAAACCGAGGTGAGCTACGGCAAGGACAAAGACGGAAAACCTCGTGATGGTTATGACTACTTTCTGGAGCGGGGAAGCTTTGCCGAGGATGTGAAGCGCTCCGGCACCAAGACACTGCCGACGTGGAAGCTTTTCTTTGATCACCCTGCCTATGACACAGTGTGGTCATCGCGCGGAGTGGAGAACCACTTGAACGCCGTGGCAGTGCCTACGCTGACTGTTGGCGGCTATTACGATCAGGAAGATATGTACGGCCCCGAGGAGGAATACACGATGCTCGAGCCGCACGATACAAAGCACGAGAACTTCCTGGTGCTGGGGCCGTGGCGGCATGGCTCCTGGGCATCTTCTTCGCGGCACATGGGCAACCTCGACTACGGCGAGTCGATCGGTAACGAGTTCCGCTCGCAGATTGAAGCAAAATTCTTCGGACACTATCTGAAGGATGAGTCCGGCTTTACCCTCGAAGATACGGCGAGCTTCCAGACCGGCTCAAATACCTGGCAACACTATTCGCGTTTTCCGCCGGTGAAATCCGATCTGACGAGTCTTTATCTGCAGGGCGGCGGCCTGCTGAGTTGGAACGACCCGAAGACGGCAGCGACCACCACCTACGTCAGCGATCCAGCTAATCCGGTTCCCTACCGCCCTCGCCCGATTCAACCAACCTACGGCGAGGGCTCGCAGTGGTACACCTGGCTCTCAGAGGATCAGCGATTTGTGACGAATCGCAAGGATCTCGCCGTCTTCAGGCTGCCGGTGCTTAAGAAGGATCTGATAGTAACCGGTGAAGTGCTCGCCGACATCTTTGCTTCCACCACGGGAACCGATAACGACATGGTGGTGAAGCTGATCGATCAGTACCCGGACAACGATCCTGACCCGAAGATGCACGGCTATCAGTTGATGACCAATGCCGAGATCTTGCGGGGCCGCTATCTCGCGAGCTTCGAGCATCCGGCGCCACTGCGCGCGGGCTCGGTGCGCGAATACAAGTTCAGCCTGCATGATGTGGATCACGTTTTCAAAGCCGGTCACACAGTAATGGTCGAAATCCAGAGCACATGGTTCCCGCTTTACGACCGGAATCCGCAGACATTTGTGCCCGACATTATGACGGCCAAGCCCGCTGACTTTAAGCCGGCGACGATCACCCTCTACGCCGACCCGGATCATCAATCGAACCTGCAGGTTCCCTTGATGAATCCCTGCGACCACATAGAGTGCTTCTGAATTTGTGCGGACCCGGCGTCAACCACGGTGCCGGGTTCCGAGAGGTTACAAAAGGGGATCGCCGCTGCCGCTCGCCGAATCGTTTCGCGATAGAATGTATCCAGCACTCGATCCAGGAATCATGGCCATTCGTCAACCCATCCCGGCTCTTCTCTAGCGGCGCCCGCCGCCAATACCTGTTCTGCCCCTTTTCAAATTGAAAACCAGAATCAGCGGCATGCGGTGCCGATGGAGCAATTGTCATGATCGATCGCCTCGAACAGATGGAACGTCGTTATAACGATTTGCAGGCCCAAATGGCCTCGCCCGAACTGATTAACGACCATGAAAAGTACAGCAAGACGGCCAAGTCTGTGCGCGAGATTGCAGTCCCGGTGGAGAAGTTCCGCGAGCTGAAGCAGGTTCAGCAAGGATTGGCGGACGCCCGGGCCATGCTGGCCGAGAACGATCCCGATCTGCGCCAGATGGCCGAAGAAGAGATTGCCGCGCTGGCTCCGCGTGAGCCTGCGATCGAGGAAGAGTTGAAGATTCTGCTCCTGCCCAGGGATCCCAATGACGAAAAGAACGTGATTCTGGAGATTCGCGCGGGCACGGGCGGCGACGAAGCGTCGCTCTTTGCCACGGAGATCTTTCGCATGTACACGCGCTTTGCCGAGCAGCATCGCTGGAAGGTCGAGGTGCTGTCGCTCTCGGAGTCGGGCGTGGGCGGTTACAAGGAAGTGATCGCCATCATCGAGGGCGACCGGGTTTACTCGCAAATGAAGTGGGAGAGCGGCGTGCATCGCGTGCAGCGCGTGCCGGCCACGGAGACGCAGGGCCGCGTGCACACGTCTGCGGTGACCGTTGCGGTGCTGCCTGAAGCCGAGGACGTCGATGTCAGGATTGAGGCCAAGGATTTGCGCATCGATACCTTCTGCTCCTCGGGACCGGGCGGCCAGTCAGTGAACACGACATACTCTGCCGTGCGCATTACGCACCTGCCCACGAATACGGTGGTCAGTTGCCAGGATGAGAAGTCGCAGATCAAGAACCGCGAGAAGGGCATGCGCGTGCTGCGCTCGCGTCTTTATGAGATGGAAATGGAACGCCAGCAGGCCGAGCTCGCCAAGGAGCGTAAATCGCAGGTAGGCACGGGCGACCGCAGCGAGAAGATTCGCACCTACAACTTCCCGCAGAATCGCCTCACTGACCATCGTATCGGCCTGACGCTGCACCAGCTGGACCTGATCATGGAAGGCCGCCTGCAGTCCATCGTCGAAGCGCTGATTGCACACTACCAGGCGGAACAACTGAAAGCCGAAAGCACGCAGGCCGCGTAATGACGCTGCGCGGGTGGCTTGCCCGGGCTGAAGGCGAATTGAGAGCCGGGCCGCACGCTGACCATGCACGGCGCGACGCAGAAACGCTGCTGCTGCACCTGATCGGGAAGAACAGGGCGTGGCTGCTCGCGCATCTTGACGATGACTTTGCGGGATGCGCGGCGATCGGTTATGAAGGCTTGCTGCGGCGGAGACTCGCAGGCGAGC